>JACVQI010000125.1 GCA_015661095.1 Gammaproteobacteria bacterium | reverse complement strand
CTCGGCCATCTCTCCAATACGTATATTGTTAGTGTCTTCAACTTCTAGCGTTCAATCCCATATATGCGCAACGCTTACGCGTTGCCAGAGAGAGAAACTACAAACTACCTCCCTGGTCGCTCATGTGCATCCTGCACCCGCGACACTTGTATATCCATATACATCGTACTTTGCCCCTTCGGGTCGTGCTGCGCACGCTCACAAAACCGCCTGGAGCGAGTTTTGAACATTATGCGAAGCATAATGGCCTGCAAGGTGAGGTACAAGGACGTACCGAATAAATTCGCTCCCAGCGAATTTGTCGAACCCTCGATGGGCTTATGACCCATACGCCCTTAGCAGGGGCGCGCCCTATTTCACCCATCCATGGGTTCCACCCCTTCGGGGCCAGCTTCGTTTCACTCAGCTGTTCAAATTCGTTCCGGACGAATTTGTCGACCGACTCGGCCATCTCTCCTAATTTACCTTGAAAATTGTGTTACGAATTAAGATTACTGAATCACGACAACGGATTACAATTAAATTATACAAGGATTTCAGAACGATAGAATACCATTTAACGCGGTAGCAGCAAAAATACCGCTGCCGCGTTAGTGGCTTTTGGTTAGGAATTGGAATTCAGAGAATACGAACTGAATCCAGCGCGACTACTGATTGCCTGCTTCCTGATTACCTGCTTCCTGATTACCTGCTTCTGCTTCGTCTTCGAAGGCGTCGTAGTCTTTGTCGGCGCTCTGGCCGGCTTTCTCCCGCTGTATGCGTTCGTAGATTTCCTCGCGATGAACCGGTATCTCCTTCGGTGCATTTACACCAATCCGAACCTGATTCCCGCGAATTCCAAGGACGGTTACAGTGACGTCATCACCTATCATGAGTGATTCGCCAACCCTGCGTGTCAGTATCAACATCTTAATTTCTCCTATTATGGTTCCCTAGTCTTTACAAGTTTACACTGAAAATAGCGTAAGAATTGTATCGATTCTGTATCTTTTATTATCCTGATTAAAATCGTTGGAGACTTTATTTAACCATTAGTTTCAAGATTAAAAGCGGAGTGCAGGGTTCTTACCCCCAGTTCCAGATACTTTTCATCTATCATCACCGAGATCTTGATCTCGGAGGTGGAAATCATCTGGATATTAATCCCTTCCGCGGCCAGGGCCCCGAACATTTTACTGGCTATACCGGCATGGGATCGCATACCGACACCGACTATCGAAAGTTTCGCGATTTTTTTGTCACCGCTAATCTCGCGAGCACCCATGACTTTCGAAGTTTGTTTTAATATCTCCATGGATTTCGCGAAATCATTCCGATGCACCGTGAAGGTAAAATCGGTGGTGTTATCCACGCCGACGTTCTGGACTATCATATCGACTTCAATATTGGCATCCGCGATTGGGCCCAGGATCTTATAGGCAATCCCGGGCTTGTCTGGGACGCCCATGATGGTCAGCTTGGCTTCGTCGCGATTATGGGCAATACCCGCAATAACTACATCTTCCATACTCTCTTCCTCGTCTACGATTTTCGTGCCGGGACCTTCCGCGAAAGACGACAGGACCCTTAACGGCACATGGTATTTTCTGGCAAATTCAACCGAACGGATCTGCAGCACCTTGGAACCCAGGCTGGCCAGTTCCAGCATTTCCTCATAGGTGATCCGATCCAGACGCCGGGCATTCGGTTCGATGCGGGGATCGGCGGTATACACACCATCCACGTCCGTATAGATGAGACATTCATCGGCATGTAACGCCGCCGCCATGGCAACGGCTGTGGTATCACTGCCGCCGCGTCCCAGGGTGGTGATATTACCGCCGTCATCGATACCCTGGAACCCGGCGATTACAACCACTTTACCCGCTTCAAGGGCATGTCTGACACGAGTGGCCTCGATTTCCAGGATCCGCGCCTTGCTATGGGCACTGTCGGTACGGATATGCACCTGACCACCGGTAAACGATATCGCGCTATGATTTTTTTCATACAGGGCCAGGCTGAGCAACGCAATCGTCACCTGTTCACCGGTCGATAGCAACACATCCAGCTCGCGTTTATCCGGGTTGGGGGAGATGGCATGGGCCAGGCCTAGCAGACGATCCGTCTCGCCGCTCATGGCGGAAACGACTACAACAACCTGATGCCCTTGCTGCTTGCTGGCGATGACCTTGTCGGCGACATTCCGTATCCGTTCGATACTGCCGACCGAAGTACCACCGAATTTCTGTACGATTAGTGCCATATTAACTGTTTGGGTTCCTGTGCGTGAACGCACCCGTTTAAAAGGCCGGGGATTTTAGCCGAATTCGGCGACAAGAGAAAATCATTCGACCAATAATTTGATCCGTATCAGAGACGCTGGCGGATCCAGTCCGGGACACTGGCCAGGGCTTGCGGCAGCGCAGCCGGATTATCACCGCCGGCCTGGGCCATATCGGGGCGGCCACCGCCCTTGCCGCCTACCTGTTGCGCCACGAAATTGACCAGCTCGCCCGCCTTGATCCGATCGGTACAATCCCTGGTCACGCCGGCAACCAGGCTGACTTTACCGTCTTTCACCGTCGCCAGGACCAGGACGGCGCTGCCCAGCTTGTTTTTCAATTGATCAAGGGTTTCCCGCAAGGCCTTCGGATCGGCGCCCTCCAGCATACTGGCCAGGACCTTGATACCGCCGATGTCCATAGCGGCGCTGACCATGTCAGCGCCGGCGCTGGCGGCCAGCCTTGATTGCAATTGCTCGCCAGCCTTTTCCAGACTCCTGATTTGTTCGAGCTGCTGGGTCAGCTTGACGAGGATATTGTCCCGGCTGGTCTTCAACAGTTGCGCCGTTTGTTCCAGCAGTCGTTCAGTCTGTGCGACCCGGTCGAGGGCACCGGCGCCGGTAACTGCTTCTATACGGCGGACACCCGCCGCAATACCGGTCTCGGAGACAATCTTGAACAGACCGATATCGCCGGCGCGCCGGACGTGGGTACCGCCACACAACTCGACGGAGAAATCGCCGCCGATGGTCAGCACCCGCACCATTTCCGCATATTTCTCGCCGAACAGGGACATCGCCCCGGTCTTTTTGGCCTGCTCCAGCGGCAACACCGCAACCTGAGTGTCAAGATTTTCGATCACCTTGGCATTGACCTGATCCTCAATCCGCGCCAGTTGTTCTCTGGTTAGCGGTTCCGGATGGGAGAAATCAAAGCGCAGGCGATCCGGCGCGACCAGCGAGCCTTTCTGGGTGACATGCGTCCCCAGTGTTTGCCGCAATGCGGCATGCAATAAATGCGTCGCCGAATGATTGCGCATGGTATGCAGGCGGTTGGCGCCATGCACCCGCGCCGTTAACTGCTGCCCGGTGCTGATAGTGCCTTGCAATACCTTGCCCAGATGGATATGGGCCTGGCCCTGTTTGCGGGTATCGCTGACCGCGAACAACATGCCGGCCGCGAGTAATTGGCCCTGATCGCCGATCTGGCCACCCGATTCCGCGTAGAACGGCGTTGCCGCCAGGATGATGCCGCCTTCCTGGTCCTGGTGCAGTTCATTACATTGTCTACCATCGGCGAAAATACCAGTGGCGACAGTTTCAAGTTCCAGTTGCTCATAGCCCTTGAATTCCGAACTGTAGCCTTCCAGCGCGGTATTGCCATCCGGCAGTTTCATTTCGAATTTGCTGGCCGCACGGGCGCGTTCCCGCTGTGCTTCCATGGCCTGCTCAAAGCCCCGCAGGTCCAGCGCGAGCCCGCGTTCACGGGCGATATCGGCGGTCAAGTCGGCGGGGAAACCATAAGTATCGTAGAGCCGGAACACATCCGCGCCGGGGATAGTCTTGCCCGACATGCCGGTAATCGCGTTTTCCAGATGCCGTAAGCCCTGGTCCAGGGTCTCGCCAAAGCGTTCTTCCTCCAGCCGCAAGGTCCGTTCCACGAACTCCTGCGCCTGTCGCAGGTGGGGATAGGCTTCGCCCATGACCGCGATCAATGGTTCAACCAGGCGGAAAAAGAATGGTTCGTGCAAGCCAAGTTTACCGCCGTGCCGGATGGCGCGACGGATTATGCGCCGTAATACATAACCCCGGCCTTCATTGGCGGGTATGACGCCATCGGCGATTAAAAAGGCGCAGGAGCGGATGTGATCGGCAATGACCCGCGCCGCCACCGCGTCGAACTGCTGCTTTCCCGCCACGGTCCGGATGGCCTGGATGATGTGTTTGAAGATATCGGTGTCGTAATTGCTGTGCACGCCTTGCACGACGGCGGCGATCCGTTCCAGTCCCATGCCGGTGTCGACGGACGGATTAGGTAGCGGCTTCAGGTTACTGAGCGCGTCCCGATCATATTGCATGAACACCAGGTTCCAGATCTCAACATAACGATCGGCGTCGGCATCGGCACTACCGGGCGGACCACCGCGGATCTGCGCACCGTGGTCGTAGAAGATTTCGGTGCAGGGGCCGCAGGGGCCGGTATCGCCCATGCTCCAGAAATTGTCCGTTTCACCACAGCGGCTGAAACGCTGTTTGTCGATACCGATCTCATTCAGCCAGATCGCCGCTGCCTCATCGTCATCTTCATACACCGTGATCCATAAGCGCTCAGCAGGGATCCCCAGCCTGCCCGTGAGAAAGTCCCAGGCATACTGGATGGCCTCCCGCTTGAAATAGTCGCCGAAACTGAAGTTCCCCAGCATTTCGAAAAAGGTATGGTGGCGGGCGGTATAACCGACATTCTCCAGGTCATTATGCTTGCCGCCGGCGCGGACGCAGCACTGCGAGGTGGCTGCCCGCTTGTAGGGGCGCTGGTCCTGGCCCAGAAACACATCCTTGAACTGAACCATACCGGCGTTGGTGAATAACAGCGTCGGGTCGTTGGCCGGGATCAAGGGACTGCCGGAAACAACGCTATGACCGTGTTCCCGGAAATACTCAAGAAACTGGCGGCGGATGGTATTGCTGTCTGTCTTCATTGTTTAAATAAATCGCGGATCTGCTCGCTGGAAAAACCCCGGTATTGCAGGAACCGTGCTTGCCGGGCCTGTTCCCGGAAATTACCGGGTTTGGTGTGGCCGAATTTCTTCTCCCTGACCCGCTCGACACAGGCCGGCCAGTCCGCCTCCCTGATCGTCAATAATTCCTCTATCAGTTCAGCGCCGATCCCTTTGTCCCGCAACTCCATGGCAATCCGGGACGGCCCATAGCCTTTCTCGATCCGGCTGTGGATGTAGCTGTCGGTAAATCGGCGATCGCTCTGCAAACCTTCCCGTCGCAACTGGCCGATGACCCGCGCGATGGCCTCCGGTCCGAATTCGCGGACGCCCAGTTTCCGCTCTAATTCCCGGGTACTATGTTCACGCCTGGCCAGCAAGGCGAGAGCCCGTTGCCGTATCCCCTGGGAATCCTCACTCAGACCTCGGCCTCCTCTTCCTGCTTCCTGGCGGCTTTGGCCGGCAGGGCCTTGGCGCGGATGGCTGCTTCTATTTCCTGGGCGATGTCGGGATTGTCCTTCATAAACTGGATGACGTTGTCCTTACCCTGGCCGATGCGATCCTTTTTGTAACTATACCAGGCACCAGTCTTTTCGATAATGTCATACTTCGCGCCCAGGGTGATGATCTCGCTGACGCGGGAGATACCCTCGCCATAAAGGATATCGAATACCACTTCCTTGAAGGGCGGCGCCACCTTGTTCTTGACAATTTTGACGCGGGTTTCGTTGCCGACAACCTCATCGCCTTTTTTGATGGCGCCGATACGACGGATATCGAGCCTGACCGAGGCATAAAACTTCAGGGCATTACCGCCGGTTGTGGTTTCCGGGTTGCCGAACATGACGCCGATCTTCATGCGGATCTGGTTAATAAATATGACCAGGGTGTTGGAGCGTTTGATATTGGCGGTCAGCTTGCGCAAAGCCTGCGACATCAACCGCGCCTGCAGGCCCATATGACTGTCGCCCATTTCG
>JACVQI010000124.1 GCA_015661095.1 Gammaproteobacteria bacterium | reverse complement strand
GAAATATCAGTTGATCGAGTAAAGATACTCGGAACAATTGGATTCGATTCAACTTATTCAGTCGTAACCCGTCTAGAACACGGGCTAGGTATACAACTTGAGTCCAATCGATCCTACGGCGGATTCATAAACCGATTCAGTGGGGAGTTGTCCCTTATGGAAAAAGGCGAAGTCCAAAAAGATGGAAGTTTCAAGATAAAGCAAGGCATAAGTGCGCAATGCGGCAAAGCGCAGTCACTGTTCTAACCGAGCGTCAAAGGGGGTGTCAGAAATTTTGTGTGTGAGCGGTTGATGTTCATCAATCGGTTAATGTAAACCGTTCTCCGAACTGGATCGCCAGTTGGGTTTTGGCACTATGCCATGAAATGGGCGGGTTTTTCCAGCCACCGTAATGTTACGCAGCGCCAACCAGATCAACTTCGTGGCCGCCTCGTCGCTCGGGAAATGACCCTTGTTGCGGATGCTCTTGCGGACCTGGCTGTGGAGGCTTTCGATCGCATTCGTCGTGTAAATGATTTTGCGCACTGCCTGGGGAAACGCGAAGAACGGGATCACCGCCTCCCAGTTGCGCCGCCAGGCCTGCGCAATGGCCGGATATTTCTGCCCCCAGGCGCCGGCGTCAAAGGCGTCCAGTTCGCGCCGGGCCGCTTCCGCGGTGTCGGCCCGATAGATCGGTTTCAGCGCCGCGGCGATGGCCCGGCGTTCCTTCCAGGAGGCAAACCGCATCGCGTAGCGCAGCAGATGCACGATACAGGTCTGGACCACGGTCTCGGGGTAGACGGCCGTGATGGCTTCCGGGAAGCCCTTGAGACCATCGACCACGGCGATCAGGATGTCGTTCGTGCCACGCGCCTTCAGCTCGTTCATCACCCGCAGCCAGAACTTCGCCCCTTCGGTTTGTTCGATCCATAACCCCAGTACTTCCTTGTGGCCGCTCGGCCGGATCCCGATCGCCAGATACACGGCTTTGTTGCGCACCAGGCCTTCGTCCCGGATTTTGACCCGCAGCGCATCGAAGTACACGATCGCGTAGGTTGGTTCCAGCGGCCGGTTCTGCCAAGCGCTGACCTCGTCAATGACCGCCTCGGTTACCGCCGAGACCAGGTCGGGCGAAATCGCCACCCCGTAGAGTTCGCCCACGTGCGCCTGGATATCCCGGGTGCTCAGACCGCGCGCATACAAGGCGATGATCTTATCGTCAAAGCCCGGGAAACGCCGCCGGTACTTGGCAATCAAGGCCGGCTCGAAGCGGCCGTGCCGGTCGCGCGGGATCGAGAGCGTCAGCGCCCCGTCCTCGGTCAGGACGGTCTTGTGGCTGCTGCCGTTGCGGTGGTTGCCAATTGCCTGCTCGGTCTCCGAATCCAGATGGGTATCCAGTTCGGCATTCAGCATGCGCTCCGCCAGCGCCTTCTTCAGTTCGCCGATCAGACCGTCGGACTCCAGCACCGTCTTGGGGTCACGGCCGGCCAGCAGCCGGTCTAATAGCTCGGGTTCAATGACAGACTTCTTTGCAGGTGTTGCCATAGTTTCCTCCTCTGCCCAGATCGGGCAGTATATGGCTCACACAAAAATCCTGACAGTCCCGCTTTCCCTTTTCCTGGCTCCAGACTCCTAACCCCTTTCTCCTGACCTCTTTCCCTAGTCTCCTATCCATCGATTCCAATAAACTTTATACTAATTGCCCTGGAAAAATAACAAAGTAGATATGTCCTACCAATACGATTTATTCGTCATCGGCGCCGGCTCCGGCGGCGTACGCGCCGCCCGGATGTCCGCCAGATTTGGCGCGCGTGTGGCTATCGCGGAGGACCGCTATCTGGGCGGTACCTGCGTCAATGCCGGCTGCATTCCGAAAAAGCTTCTGGTATACGCCGCGCACTACGCCGAGGATTTCGAGGATGCGCGCGCCTTTGGCTGGAGCGGGATCAACCCGGAATTTGACTGGCGAACGCTGGTAGCCAATAAGGATCAGGAGATCCGGCGCCTGAATGGCATTTACCGTAACCTGTTGCAGACCGCCGGCGTAGAGGTGATTAACGGCCGGGCGGTTTTGCAGGATCCGCATACGGTGATGGTTGGCGACCGTAGTTATACCGCTGAACGGATCCTCATTGCCACCGGCGGCCGCCCCTACCTGCCGGACATTCCCGGCAAGGAGCATGTGATCACCTCTGATGCCGCCTTTCATCTGGAGCAATTGCCGAAGCAGATCATCATTGTCGGCGGCGGCTATATCGCCGTGGAATTCGCCGGTATCTTTAACGGCCTGGGTGTGGAGACCACGCTGCTCTACCGCGGCGAATTGTTCCTGCGCGGCTTCGATGCTGAGACCAGACACTTTCTCGCTGAGCAAATACGCAAGAAAGGCATTAAATTACTTTTCAACACCAACCTCACCCAGGTGCGCAAGGCGGGATTGGAATATGCCGTGCGGACGACGACCGGCGAGGAGTTACCGGCAGACGCCATTATGTATGCCACCGGCAGAGTACCCAATATCGAGAATATGGGCATCGCCGAACTGGGGCTGGTCCTGAACAAGAAAGGCGCGCTCGTCGTCAACGCCGATTATCAAACCTCGTCGCCAACCATCTACGCCATTGGCGATGTGACGGATCGCTATAACCTGACCCCGGTGGCCACGGCGGAAGGCACGACCTTCGCCAGAAACCAGTTCAGCACGCAAGCCCTGCGAGTCGATTACCACAATATACCCACCTGTATTTTCAGCCAGCCGAATATGGCGATGGTCGGATTGACGGAAGAACAGGCGCGGGAACAAAACCTGGACCCGGTGATTTATAAAACCACCTTCACACCCTTGAAACACACCCTGACGAAAAATCCGGAAAAGACCTTCATGAAGCTCATTGTCGATCGAGCTACCGACCGGGTGTTGGGGGCACATATGGTCGGGGCGGAAGCCGGCGAGATTATCCAGGGTATCGCTATCGCCCTGAACACCGGCGTCACCAAGGCCCAGTTCGATGCCACCATCGGTATCCATCCGACGCTGGCAGAGGAATTCGTCACCATGCGGGAACCGGCCGCACCATGATCGATGCCGGTGTCCCGGTAGCAGCAGCACCCGCACTACTCCAAATCCCGGCACGTCTGCAATAGTGACATTCATACCAGCGTCCTTTAACATGGCGCCTCTTCCGCCCACCCTGGAGTGTTTCCGCAACATGTTGCGAATGGTTATTTTTCTGTTGCTTTGTTTTTCCCCCGCCGTCATGGCGGCGGATCCGCCATTGGTGGCGGTGGCATCGAACATGACCCAGGTCATGACGGCGCTAGCTGACCGTTTTCAAGCAAGCACACAGGTCAAGATCAAACTCAGTTTCGGCTCAACCGGAAATTTCACCCGCCAGATATTACAAGGCGCACCTTATCAGGTGTTTCTCGCCGCGGATAAAAAACATGTTGATATGCTGCGGGACAACGGCCGGCAATTACTCCGGACTGCAGAATTCGCCCGGGGCCGTATCGGGTTCTTTATACCGTCTGATTCGCGTCTGACGGGTACGACTGATCTGAGCAGTATTGTCGATGCCATCGAATTCGAAAACTATACCCGACTGGCGATCGCCAATTCCGAAATTGCTCCTTATGGCCTGGCTGCCGAACAGGCATTGAACAACGCCGGTATCTGGGTCCTCAACCGCAATAAATTACTGGTGGGAGAAAATGCCGCGCAGACAGTGCAATTCAGCCTGTCCGGCGCCGTCGATATCGGCATCATACCGGCATCGGCCGCTTTCCTACCGGTGGTGAAGGAAGGAGGAAATTTTGTCCTTATCCCGGAAACCTGGCATCAGCCCATAGAGCAATATCTGGTTTTGCTGACCGATACCAACCCTAATGCCGTGCGATTTTACGATTTCCTGTTGACGCAAGAATCACGGCAAATACTCATCGAATATGGTTATACGCCAAGCATTTTAATTAACAAATAGACTTTCTCTTTCAACTTTGGACTTTTAACTTTTTACTGATTTATGGATTGGCAGGCTCTGAATCTGTCACTGACGCTCGGTCTCTGGACCGCCGTGCTGCTCATCCCCGCTGCCATTCTGCTGGCGCGATTGCTGGCCTGGCGGTTGTTTCCGGGCCGAAGCCTGGTTCAGGCCCTGCTGGCCCTGCCTTTACTGCTGCCACCGACCGTCCTGGGCTTTTATCTGCTGACCGCCTTCGGCAATCAATCCATCGTCGGCAAACTCTACGCCGCGCTGGCCGGTGACACCCTGGTGTTCTCGTTCCATGGGATATTGCTCGCTTCAATCATCTTCAATATCCCTTTCGCAGTGCAGCCGATCCAACGCGCCTTCGAGTCGGTCCCGGTCAGCGTCCGCGAAGCGGCCTGGTGCAGCGGCCTGTCGAACTGGCAAACCTTCTGGCGTATCGAGTTGCCGTTGGCCTGGCCTGGCGTATTGACGGCGCTGGTACTGACCTTCGCCCACACCCTGGGGGAATTCGGCGTAGTGCTAATGGTCGGTGGTAATATACCGGGAGCGACACGGACAATCGCCATTGCCATCTACGATCGAGTGCAGGCCTTCGATAACGCCAGCGCCAGCATCATGTCGGCAGTGTTGCTGGCGATCGCCTTCCTCTGCATCAGCCTGATCTACTTCCTCAATGACCGGTTGGCGAGGCGGCATGCCCAATAAATCGATCAATATCCAGCTCAGACAGGAAACGCCTATCCCGCTGGACCTGGAATTCAGTTGCGCGCCGGGGGAGATCGTGGTGGTGGTCGGGCCGTCCGGCAGCGGCAAAACCACGCTGTTGCGCAGCATCTGCGGCATCCATCGACCGGCCACCGGCAGGATCAGTAGTAACGGCACGATCTGGTTTGACAGCAAGCAACGGATCAATCTGCCGGTACAGCAACGGCGGGTCGGCATGGTCTTCCAGCATTACGCCCTGTTCCCGCATAAAACCGCCATCCAGAATATTATCATGGCGCAAGGCCACCTGGAGAAATCGCAGCGCCTCGATAAGGCACATGCCTTACTGGAGCAGGTGCATATGCACGGCCTCGGCGATCGTTATCCACACCAGCTATCCGGCGGTCAACAACAGCGCATCGCCGTGGCGCGGGCGCTGGCCCGGGAACCGGACGTATTACTGCTGGATGAACCCTTCTCCGCCGTGGACCAGCAGACCCGTCGCAAACTGGTGCGGGAGCTGGTGCAATTAAGAAATCGGCTGGACATGCCTATCATTCACGTCACCCATAACCTGAATGAAGCCAGGCGCATCGCTGATCGCATCTGTATCATCCATCGCGGCAAGACCCTGCAAATTGATACGCCGCAGAACATCATGACCCGGCCGCACAACGCCGAGGTGGCTTATCAAACAGGTCACAGCAATATCTTCAGTGGCACCGTCAGCAGACACGATGCGGCGCTGGGTAAAACCTATATCCAATGGGGCGTGCACGAGTTCGAGTGCAGCCATCAGCCGGACTTCGCGCCGGGAACGGCAGTGGACTGGCTGATCCCGGCCGAAAACCTGATCCTGCATCGCCGCGACCGGCCCTCCCGGGGTGAAAGGGAAAACCCGGTTACCGGCAAAATCAGCGAAATGATCCCGTTGGGCGAATCGACTACCGTCTCTGTGGAATTCGACGATCAGCAATCAATGTTCATGGGCGTACCCACCCATGTCGCCCGCCGCAATGGCCTCGAAACCGGCGCAACCGTCACCGTGTCTTTATTAAGTGAAGGGATACATCTGATGACAAAAGCCGGTACAAGTTCGGCTAAGCCGTCATAAATGAACCCGCGTAGCCTGGATGGAATGAAATGGAATCCGGGGATAGTGGAGATGAAAACCAAGGTTATCATGAATTTTTATTGTGTCGGTACGACGATAATACAACTGACAGATAACTCATAAATCATGACCAAAACCGTGATTATCATCGGTGGCGGACATAACGGTCTGGTTTGCGCTGCCTATCTGGCGAAGGCGGGTTTGGAGGTAACCGTCGTCGAGCGCAGGCCGGTCCTGGGCGGCGCTGCGGTCACCGAAGAATTTCATCCCGGTTTTCGTAATTCCATAGCCAGTTATACCGTCAGCCTGCTGCATCCGAAGATTATCGCCGACCTCAATCTGGCCCGGCATGGTCTGCGTATCATCCCCCGGCGTATTAATAACTACCTGCCCCTGCCGGATGGCGATGCCTTCATTGCCTGGCCGGAACCGGAGTCACTGCAGCGGGAGATCGCCAGATTCGCCGAAAGCGACATCGATAATTTGCGACATTATAACCAGCTTCTGGCAGCGGTTGTGCCGATCATCAAGGATCTGCTGTTACAGACGCCGCCCGCGATTCATGCCG
>JACVQI010000123.1 GCA_015661095.1 Gammaproteobacteria bacterium | reverse complement strand
CTTGACCTGTTGATCGGTGAGGCCAAAGGTCTCCTGGATCGATGCCAGCAACGGCGCGTGGTTGAACCACACGACAAAGGACAGAAAAAACGCGAACCAGGTCAGATGCAGGATGCGGTACTTGCCTTGAAATGACAAAAGTTTGAACGCTGTCGTGCTGGATTTCATAACTACTCCGTCGAAGTGTAAGACTGAGGCTTGAGCAAGCGCCTTGCCAGAGTTGATGACGGCGGACAATTTTCCGTTAACTCACTGAAAACAATCAATAAAGATAAAGGCGATGCAAGAGGTTGGTTTGCACCGAAGCGGCCTATACTGGTGCCTTGGTAAGCGGACCGCATCATCATGGTGCGCGACATCGAACTGCTGCCCACGCTGGTATAGAATGCAACGATAAAAAATACAATTGTTATGGCCATTGATTACACCACGACTGACAAGCCTGTCTCGGCGGAATTATTATTGATACCGCCGTTACTCGCTTTGTCGACCACATTGATCATCAGTTTCACGGCCGGGTTGATGTTTTTATTCTTATTTGCGGCCATCGCCGTGTCGGTTTCTCTCCTGCGCCATTTTATTTCCTGGCGCTTAAGGATTCCTTTTCTGCTACTGATTATCGCAACCTGGATCAGTCTGTTTGAAATGGTGCTGATGGTTTATTTTTACGGACTGCGGGAACAATTCGGTGTTTATCTGCCGCTGCTGGCCTGTAACAGTCTCGTTTTCTCGGTGGCGGAAGAATATTATTTGCGCTTGCCGTTACGGCTGTCATTGCAGCATGCCGTCAGAACGGGACTGGTAATATTTCTGTTATTCGTGACAACAGGGACATTCCGCGAACTGTTGGCCTTTGGCAGCCTTGGCACTGGCATGACATGGACGGGCTCGGCACTCCACCTGGATCCGCACCTGCCTGATACCGTTACCGGCCTGGCGATTACCCGCGCGGCGCCAGGTGCATTCCTCTGTCTCGGCCTGCTTATCGCGTTATGGAATTATTGTACCGGCAGGTATCGCGGCGCCCGCCAACAACCTGCGTGACTGGTGTTGAAAAAGCATGACCGAGCGGCGTTGTTTCAACTGCTGCAAGCTGCGAATCCGAAACCGACCACGGAATTAACGTATACAACACCGTTTGAATTGCTGGTTGCCGTGATTCTGTCAGCCCAGGCCACGGACGTCAGCGTCAATAAGGCATTGGCGAGGTTGTATCCCGTCGCCAATACACCGGCAGCCATTTCCGATCTGGGCGTCACTGGCCTGAAG
This sequence comes from Gammaproteobacteria bacterium, assembly GCA_015661095.1. GTDB lineage: Bacteria > Pseudomonadota > Gammaproteobacteria > Eutrophobiales > Eutrophobiaceae > JACVQI01. The sequence continues at coordinate 4,713 of JACVQI010000123.1, read as the reverse complement.
CGATATATCAAAAGCATTGGCTTATACAACACGAAGGCGAAACATATTATCGACACCTGCCGGCTCCTGATCGAACAACATCAGGGACAGGTTCCCGCGGACAGAAAATCCCTGGAGGCTTTGCCGGGTGTCGGCAGGAAGACTGCCAATGTCATTCTGAATACAGCTTTCGGTCAACCAACCATCGCCGTGGATACTCATATATACAGAGTCGCCAATCGTACCGGGCTCGCTCCCGGCCGGAATGTGTTGGAAGTTGAAAATAAGTTGCTCAAGGTTGTTCCCGCGGAGTACAAACAGGACGCCCATCACTGGTTAATCCTGCATGGCAGATACGTCTGTACCGCACGCAAGCCACGATGTGAAAAATGCCTGATTTACGAACTCTGTAAGTGGCGGGAAAAATCCGGCCGCTCATCCGCTTGAACAGGCGATGCAGGAGATTCCGACTGCCAAATTCCGGCTGGAACTGGTCAACCAGCAACGGGCGGATGAAAAAGCTTAGCGGGAACGGATACTCAAGATAAAATGAGATTATGACGACCGACGCGCAGAATCTGTTCGACAAGAGCGGTGGCTATTCCCTGCGGGAACAACTGGCCTTGCTGGCCGAGATTACCCAATCATTCGCGCATTCACTGGATATCGACGACACCCTGCGGAATGCGCTGGCGCGGTTTATGGATTATCTGAATGCCGAGGCAGCATCGGTCTTCCTGCTGGAAAATAATAATACCGAACTGGTGTGCCGGGGTTGTGCCGGGCCGGTTGATATCACGGGCTTGCGTTTGCCGGCCGACAAGGGAATCGTTGGCGCCACGGTCAAAAACAAAACCGTCCAGATGATCAGGGATGTTTCCAAGGATCCGAATTTCGCCCAGAATGTAGACAAGGATACCGGCTTTATCACACGTTCTATCTTATGCGCGCCTTTGATCATTCAGGACAATTGTATCGGCGCACTGGAACTGATAAATAAAAAAAGCGGTAATCATTTGTTCGATGAACAGGATCAGCACTTGATTATCGCGCTGGCAGCAGCAGCTTCCCTGGCTATCCATAATGCCCGCATGGCGGGTAAACTGGTTGAGCAGGAAAGAATGCAGAAAGAGCTGGAGCTAGCGCGGGAAATACAGGAAGGATTGTTACCAGCCACGCCCGCGGAAAACTTTCCCGTGGTTGGCAAGAATATCCCGGCCCGGGAGGTTTCCGGTGATTTCTATGATTTCTTTCAACGGCAGGATGGCCTGATTTATTTCAACCTGGCCGATGTCTCCGGCAAAGGCATGAACGCCGCTATCGTGATGGCCAAGGCCAGCAGTCTGTTGCATCATCTGGCCAAAATCATTGATGATCCGGGAGTATTGCTGGCACATGTTAATGAAGAAATCTGCGAGTCTGTATCCCACGGGATGTTTATCACCCTGGTGTCCGGTTTCGTTAATATAAAAACAGGCGAAGTGCGACTCGCGAATGCCGGACATCAGCCGCCCTTGTATCATGGGGTGGATGGGCAATTCAGGGAGTATCCGGCGGAGGCGCCGCCGGTCGGGATCGTTCCCGGAGCGGTATTTCCTGTTACGACCATATTTTTGGATGGGGGCAGCCTGTATATATTTACTGATGGGGTTACGGAAGCGACGGATGTCAATAACAAACAGCTGGAAGTGAAGGGTCTGATTGAACTGGTCAAGCTGAACGACGAGTACGTTGTCCAGCAGCGGCTGGAAAATATCATCGCCGTGTTGCGGCGACCCAATGTCATTCAGCATGATGATATCACCATGCTGGTTATCGATGGGAAGAGATGAGTATGGATGAAAAACTGGTGGAGATTCGGTTTCCGTCCAAGGCTGAGCGATTGACACTCGTGCGCGCATTGGTGAAGAGGGCGGCACAGACAGTGGGATGTAATGATAGTCTGGGCGAACAACTGGTAATCGCGGTCAATGAAGCCTGTATGAACGTGATTCAGCACGCCTATCAGGGCAACGGCACAGGCGAGATTGTTCTCGAAATTCACCATACCGGACCACAGCTCAGGTTCAGATTGGTGGATTATGCCGCCCCTGTCGATTTGGAAAAGGTAAAATCACGGGATTTGGAAGATATAAGACCAGGGGGGCTGGGAGTGCATTTTATCTCGGAAATCATGGATGATTTCAAATTCGGTCATCTCGAGGGAGGGAGTGGAAATTATCTCGAGATGAAAAAGTCGATTGACTGATTTCGGCGCGGGTGCATATGATTTCAGCCAAGTTAAAGTGGATGAGTATTGCCGATGAAGTACAACACTAGACAGGACAATAATTACACGATAGTCGAGCTCGACGGTGAAGTCGATTTATCCTGTTCCCCCGAGGCACGCAAGCAAATTCTCGATTGTTTGAGCAAAGCCCAGAACCTGCTGGTGGATCTCTCGCGTGTTACCTATATCGACAGTTCCGGTGTGGCCAGTCTGGTTGAAGGGTATCAAACGGCAAAAAAGAAGGCGCTTAAGTTTGGCCTTGTCAGTGTCAGTACCGCGGCGATGAATGTGCTGCAATTGGCCCGCCTGGACAAGGTATTTCCAATTCATGCCAGCGTTGCTGAAAGAATCGCGGCTGATGCCTGAACGATGTTATCCGGCTGATGCTGGAAATGGATTTTTTAACCGGACGGATAAAATACAAATTGGCCAATCAATAATCGCGCTTTAAAGCGGGCCTGGCGCGGGTCTGGCTAGTTTGAGGAAAACTCCATTTTAATACCCGCCAGTTCGATCAGATCGCTGTCTTTCAGTTGATAGGCTTTGGCGCCGATGGCCTCACCGTTTACCAGTGGATATCGTTTGCCGTCGCCATCACTTTCGATGTGGGTCAGAAAATAACCCTGCGGGCGGCGTGATATAACGGCTACCTGGGTACCGGGTTTGCCAAGTGTTACCAGCGCTTTGGTTAGTTCCAGTTCCTTACCAGCGATGGGGCCATTCAGGACGGTCAATCTACCTAAAGGCATACCGCCACTGGTCGGAGCGCCGCCCTTCGCTGCCGGAGTTGGCAACGGGCTGACCGGCCCAGCCCCAGCTTGTTCCGCCGCTTTGGCGGCTGCGACTGCAGCACTGGCGGAGCCCGGCCTGATGATCATGGTTTTTTCAAACTCATCATCATCCGCGGTGGCGTGTTCGTTGACGTATTTAAGTTCGTGCTTTCCGATAGCTATGACGTCCCCATTCTTAAGTGCATGTTTTTTAATCAATTTGCCATTGACATAGCTGCCATTGGTACTACCCAGATCTTCCAGAAAGGAATCATCCAGGATCGTAATGATTAAAGCGTGCTTACCGCTGACCGCAAGATTATCAATCGGAATATCATTATCAGGCTTACGACCGATCGTAATCCGCTCTTTTTCAAGCTGGTATTCGCCTTGCATTACACCGTTCAAACTCAGAACTAACTTCGCCATAGCTCTGTCCTATTTCCCCCAGCTTAAAAATAAACGTTTGAAAAATTGTTTAATGCTACTCTCTGATGAACCTTCTGCCCTAACCCGTATCAGGATGACGGAAATATTATCCTTACCACCTTTTGAATTTGCCAAACGGATCAATTCCTCCGCTGAATGTGCAAGATTAGCACTATATTTACTTAGGGTTAAGTGAATTTCTTCATCATTTACCATATCATTTAACCCATCCGAACACAGGAGATAAATATCGCCTGTTTTTAGCGATTCTTCCAGTACATCCACCTCGACTTTGGCGTCTATACCAAGGGCACGTGTCACAAGGTTTTTAGGAGTTTTCTGCATAGCCTCTTCGGAGGTATACAGGCCACGATCGATAAGTTCTTGAATTAGCGAATGATCTTTTGTTATTTGCTGAAAATTTTCAGCCCGCTTGCGGTAAAGTCTGGAGTCGCCGACATGGGCAACGGTTAAATAATTGGCATGAAATAAACATACGACCACAGTCGTGCCCATGCCCTGGCATTGTTCATCAGCCCGAGCGGTATTGTAAATCCCTGAGTTTGCACGAATTATTGCATCTTTTACCAGCAGGGATTCCAGCTTAAACCCGGAATCTTCATCGGTTTGCCCATGATGAATGCTTTTTAAACCATCACAAACGGTATCGTAGATGGATTTAACGGCGATAGCGCTGGCCACTTCGCCGGCCTTATAACCGCCCATGCCGTCAGCCAGGATCGCCAACCCATGATGGAGATCGCTCAGGGTACTGTCCTCGTTATGTGGTCGCCGTCTTCCGACATCGGTAAAATTGGCGATTTCGAGTTGTGCCGTTAAGGTCATGCTATTTTTTCTTTATATTTTTCAGGTATCTATGTAAGGATACCGCAAGTTCATTACCAGTTTGATAGCGTTTTTCCGGATCCTTTTTGAGTATTTTATCCAATATTTGGTTGATAGCAGGTATATTTTTTATTAAATCAGGTCGGATATCAGAAATATTACGATGCGGTGCCTTGGCAATCTTCACCAGCAGGGCTGATATGGACTCACCCATAAACGGTAATTCACCACAGAGTAACTGGAAAAAGTAACCCCCAGCCAGAACAGATCTGTCCTTCCATCCAGGTTTCTATTGCCGGTCAGTTGCTCTGGCGATATATACGATGGAGTGCCGAGTACTATGCCGGTTTTGGTCTTGCTCGAATCTGTAATTCTTGCTATGCCGAAGTCAGTGATTTTTATAGTCGCGGATTCCGGTAT
>JACVQI010000014.1 GCA_015661095.1 Gammaproteobacteria bacterium | reverse complement strand
ATACATTAAGATCTTCTTGGTTTGCGAGGCCAGTTCGTCCTGCCACTTCAGACTTTCGCCGAGTTTTTTAAAGACAACTGCGATTTCACCGGTTTGCTCGCCGGCATGTACCAGGCTGGCGAAGACATTGCTAAAAATACCCGGAAAATCCCGCATCGCCTGGGACATGGTTCGGCCGCCTTCGATGGATTCGCTCATGGCGGAGACGACATCCCGCAAGCGTGGATTTTCTGTGCTGTCTCTGAGGTCTTCAAGACTGTCCAGGATCGGCACCCCGGCCTTGCTGGTTTGCTCCAGATGGAAACAAAACATGATGAGGTCGCGACGTTTAACGCCCCTGCCGGCAGCCATCTGAGTGCTGGATTTAATCTCCCGGTAATTAATCAGATCCAGACCCAGTTTGCGTAACCGCATCTCCAGATCAGCGACGTTAGCGGCATCGGCCTGGCCATTATGGATACGGCCGCTGTTATCGATCGCCTTGTAATTGAAAAACTCCATGGGTTTAGTTCTGTTTTAACCTGCTGGTTAAATCGACGACGCGGGACACTTCATCCAGGCTGGTCGTACCATCGAGCACCCTGGCGGCGCCGGCGTCCGCGAGCGGCTTGAATCCCTTCGACAGGGCCATGCGTAATAATTCCCTGAAACTGCCGCGCCGAGCGACCAGTTCATCCAGGTCCGGATCGAATCTTAATACTTCCATCAACGCCACCCGGCCTTTATATCCCTGATTATCACAGGCTGGGCAGCCTTTCGGTTTGTAGATAACCTGTCTTCGGTCCGTAACCTTCAAGCCCAGCAGATTGCGTTCCAGATCGCCGAGTTCTATCGGTTCCCGGCAGATCGGGCACAAGCGCCGGATCAGCCGCTGGGCGATCACGCCGATGATGTTACCAGCCAGAATATCGGGCTTGACGCCGATATCGAGCAGACGCGGGATGGCGCCGAGCGCCGAATTCGTATGCAGTGTCGAAAACACCTGATGGCCGGTCATGGCCGCCCGTATGGCCATACTGGCCGTATCTTCATCGCGTATCTCGCCGACCAGAATTATATCCGGGTCCTGCCGCATCAGCGAACGGATACCACTGGCGAAATCCAGCCGGGAGGTGTCGCTTGCCGACGTTTGTCTGATCATGATCGTCGGATATTCGACCGGGTCCTCCAGAGTCATGATATTGACCGATTCGTTATTCAGATAATTGAGAATCGAATACAGGGTCGTAGTCTTGCCGCTGCCGGTCGGTCCGGTGACCAGTATGATCCCCTCGGGCCGCGCCACCATCAACTTGAGGATCGTCAGTTCCTCATCCTTCAAATGCAGTTGCTCGAGCGGGACTATACCTTTCTGCCGATCCAGTACCCGCAGGACAATATTTTCGCCATGCACGGTCGGCAGGGTTGAAACCCTGAAATCAACCTTGCGCCCGGACAGCGACAGCGAGATCCGGCCGTCCTGCGGGGCGCGGGTTTCGGCGATATCCAGGCCGGCCATGACTTTCAAACGTACGGCGATCGCCGACCAGTAGTTTTTATGCAGACTCCGTATCTGTCGTAACACCCCGTCTATTCGATAACGGAATCTCAGGAAACCCTCTTCCGGTTCAAAATGAATGTCGGATGCGCCGCGTTTCACGGCATCCGCTAACAAGGCATCGACCAGCCGCACGACCGGCTGACTGTATTCGCCGGTTTCCGCATCCATACTCTGATAATCAATCACCCCGGTTTCGATTTCATTCAGGATGCCGTCCACCGATAATTCAAAGCCATAAAATTGATCGATGGCCTTGTCTATCTCCGTCTCGCCGGAGAGTACGGGAACGATATCGATGACGCCGCCCAAATGCGCATTGATCTGATCGAGGGCAACAACATCGAATACATCCGCCATGGCGATCGTGATCTGCTTGGTGGCCTCATTGTAATTTATCGGCAGGATCTTCAAACGACGGGCCAGGGTCTTGGGGATCATACCGATTGCGTCCCGGTCCGCGACCGCACGGCCCAGGTCGACGGTATCCTGACCGATAACACCGCCGATCACGTCATTGATGATGGCGTCGGTCGCGAAACCCAGCCGCACCAGAATCTTGCCTAAATGTTCCTTGCTGCGTTTTTGTTCCGTGAGGGCAATCTCGATCTGGTCGGACGTGGTTACACCCTTGTTGACCAGGATCTCACCCAGCCGGAGTTGCCTTTTATGCGGGCCAGTCATGGTTAATTGCTGCTGGTGGTTGTCAAAGTTTGGATCCGGGCCAGTATTTTGGCAGTGTCGAATTGTCCCGCCTGTTCATCAGCAAGCTGCAAAGCCTTATTATAATAGTCCAGGGCGGTTTTGGTCTGGCCGATACGGTCCAGACTGACGGCAAGATTCAACGCATAATCCGCATTGGCTGATTCGTTGCTGTAGGCATCGAAGAATGCCTGCTGCGCCTCGGCCCAGCGGGACTGGACGGCGTAGATATTCCCCAGAGAAAAATGCAGAAAGGCATTGTCAGGGTCATCATTGATCATGATTTTCAGGGCGCTTTCCCGGCTGACCGGATCGGCCTGACCGTCCAGATTAACCAGTACCGCCCGGGCGAATTTGTCTGTTGGATCCAGCTTAAATAACCGCGTATAGACTTGCTGGACCCGGGCCATGTCACCCTCTTTCATGGCGATTGCGCCTAGCCCCAGCAGGGCATCCCGGTTCTCTGGGAAAATCCTGAGCACCTCCTCGTATTTTTCGTTGGCAGCGGCGTAGTCATGATTCTTAAAGTCATTATAGGCTTCATTGATCAACACGCCCCGGTCATCCGGGGCCTTGCTGCGACTGATTTTTATCAGGCCAGGCGCGAGTTCCAGCGGCGCAGCTTCAATGTCTGGCGGTGCAGTTGCAGGGGCTACTACCGCCGCCATATCTGCTTGTTTCTGTAAATCGGCCGGTTCAGCTTCAGTTAATTCAGTCCCGGTAGCAGTGGCCTCTGCCGGCGGAGTCGGCATTACTGCCGGTGGGATTTGCGGCGGTTCCCCTGTAATATCAGTTGTTGCGACTGCTGTCTGCTGGTCCGGAACGGCAGCGCCTGAACCGGACTCGGGTGCCACTGGTGCTTCCACGACCGGTGCCGTCGGTAGATTGTTAACAATAACCGGGGGGCGGGACAGCTCCAATTCTCCCGTTAATTGATTCGGTGGGATCTTCAGGACCAGCGGTGTTACTGCAAAATAAATATAAATACCTAACGAGATGGCGACAACGCCACTCAAGCCACCAATAATCTTCCATTTATAGCCGCCTGTTGCTTGTGTTGTCGCTGTTGCTGTAAAGATGGTTTGTGCCGCAACCGGCGTGGGCTGGTTTTCCTCTCCGAGATCCCTGGCTAATTGCGCTGCTGATACGCCCGGCAGGGTTTCATCATAAAACCGTTCGGGTTCCGTTGATCGGAAGGATTCACCCTGGATCGTTTCATCGTAGATCCCCGGCAATTCCCTGCTGATATCGATAATAGCGTCATGGAATGACTCATCCAGCGGACTGTCGGCGCCGATTTCCGGTTCCTCGGCCATACTCAGGGCCGTGGTCTTTAATGTTCTTTCCACATCAGTTACTGCAGCATTTTCCATGGTATCGTCACTCAACTCCGGCGTTACCTGATCCAGCAGCACATTAATGGTCAGGTCTTCGGATGTGTCGTGCACAGAAGCATTGCGTCGCGACGGAGCCATCCCTGAGGAGGCAGCTTTCGCATAAATGGGCGCCAGGGACATTTGCGCAGTAGCCGCGAGGATTTCCTCCCTGGAACGAACCACGTTAGGATCCAGGCGGGTGATGGGTTGCTCGGTGGTAATATCGGGGGCGGTTCGCGGCTGGCTGACTTTACCGCTGTCAGTTTGTTCCTTTAATTGCGCATGTTCGACGGTCTGCTCGAGGCGCTGCGCTGCCTTTTTCTTCTCGAGTTCAGCCTTGCGCAAGGCATCCATCAATAGACTCATCGATCTACTCTTTTGTCGAGGTTAATTCGGAGCGGTTAGATATTGCTTATAGAGGTCCAGATCTCCTTCTATACTCGCATTTTTAATAACGATAGGCCGCAGAAATATCACCAGTTCCGTCTTCAGGGACCCACGATTACTGGTTTTGAAAAGCTCGCCCAATAAGGGAATTTTCGATAAACCGGGTGTTTCCTTATCCGTATCCCGATTCACATCCTGCATCAAACCACCCAGTACAGCGATTTGCCGGCTGTTCACTTTCAGGATTGATTCCATTTCCCGGACCCGTACCACCGGAACACGGTTCTCGACGAGTGTCAAAGTCGGATTCGGATCAAGTTCCGTCCGGATCACTGTCGATATGGTTGGCCTGATATTCAAAGTAACACTGTCATCGCTGCTGATTTGCGGCGTCACCGTCAACACCAGTCCCACCGGAACGGTCCGCGCGGTCGTGGTCGTGGCCAATGTCGAGGTTGTGCCGATCACCGGATTACCCGGTTCGATCTCTTGTTCTATTTCAAAATAAACGAAGTTTTCGACAACTTTCAACACAGCGGTATGATTGTTCAGGACCATGATCTGTGGGCTGGATAATACGCGGGTATTACCAAATTCCGCCAGCAAGCTGACGGCAGCGGAAATTTCCTTGCCACCGGTATTCGGATTAAAATAATCCAGCACAAAGGAAGAACTGGTGATGGGCGGACCAGCCAGTCCCGGCGCGCCTAGTAGAGTCGAGGTGATACTGAGGCCTGCTCCGCTCAAATCAATTACTGACCAGTCGATGCCGGCCTGATACTGATCGCTGAGGTCGACTTCCACTACGGTCGCCTGGATCATCACCTGACGGCGAACGCTTTCCAGCACCTGGTCGATGAATTTTTGCACGTTTTCATGCTGGCGGGCGGTAGCGCGTACTGTCACCACACCGCTTTCCGCGTTGATAACCACCGCATTGGACGCTGTATCCACAGTCGCCCCCGTCTCATTTAAAATCGAGGCGATACCGGCACTCAGGTTTTGCCAGAATTGATGGTTCGATTTGGAGGTAATCTGGGTGGAAGAAGTGTTGCCGCCGCCTCCACCACCACCACCTTCCTCACCGCCACCCGAACTGGCGGACGCGATCTGGGTGGAGACAGTGACAGTGCCGGAAGTTTCCCGGGACAGATTCAGATAACCGACCTTGTAGGTCCGGATAAATGGTTCGTCCGGTGAAATTATCAGGTTGTCCTGAACAAATTGATACCGCAGGTCCACTTGCCGGGCAATACGCTCGAGCAGCTGCGTCAGGGTTTGGTCGACGGCATTAATAGTGACCAGGCCATCGATACGCGGATCGATATCGACATTAATCTTGGCGTCCCTGGCCAGGGCAAACAGCAACTCCTTCACCTGCACTTCATTGACCACCACGGTATATTTTTCCTGCTCGACCGGTGGTTGCGGCTCCGGTAACACCGGTACCTGCTGGACCAGTTCGGGGATATTCTCTTGCGGGACGGACCCAGTAGTTGAGATATGCCCGGCTGATGGCTCCAGTGGGGTATAAAACTGCTCCGCACAGCCACAGGTTAAGGCCAGCAAGACAACAAGAATAGCGATTCTCATAGCCAACGAATTTTCCGTACCTTCAATTTAAAAATTCATATGAAGCAAACAACATGCCTTTTAAACTAACATATTATTTATTTTATATAAATCCTTGATGTTTAAAATATTCACTGTTTATTCGCCTTAATTAAAGGCCGGTAAATAAACGACCAGCATAACTTGCAAGTGTCGCTTTCTGCCGACGGTTTCATCTCTATTCCCACTTCGGGTGGATAGCGTTCTAATTGTTCCCGCAGCAGCTGCAACTCCTCATCCGTATATAGAGTATTGCCCATGTCAGTGGGAGTGAACATTCCCTCCAGCCCCATCAACTGTGTTTCAATTACTGCCAGCGCTTGCGTACCGGGTGATATTTCCACTGCATCAGCATTTAAGCGTTGTGGCTCCGTTTCCATACTGCGTACCGGCTGTAATTCCTGATGATCCGCTTCATCCACATCCTTGTTTTTTATTACTGACAAGCTCTCCTCAGGCATGGCTACCGGCTCTGGTGGCGCATCGTAACTATCAGTATCGATTGATAATTTTTCACTTTCCTGGGAAACATCAGCGCTGCTGACAGGTTCGGGTAGGCTAGTGTTTACTTCAGCCTGTGTAACAGATGGATCCATCTGCTGGTTTGCAGCGGTTGCTTCAGTAATCACCGCATTGACCTCGGCCTCACTGGTCTGGCCTGGTTGATATCTCTGTCTATCAACACTATCCGCCTGGTTGTCAGTGCTTTCCGATCCGAGATACATTAATCCGATAACCACCAGCCCTGCTGCTACCAGTACCGAGGCAATAGCAACCAGACGCCCCTGGCCAAAAACCCAGCCGCTGACAAATTCACTGTCTCGCGCAGCCTGGCGGACATGTCTGGCGGTTACCTGATTGATATTCGACGCATAGGCCGCCAGCATGGCTTTGTCAGCGAGAATATTGATCCGGCGCACCAGGCCCGCTGAATACTTTTCAATCAGTTTAACCGCCTTGCCCTCGAATATTTCCCCGGAGCGGTAACCGCTGGCACGCAAGCGGGTGTTCAGGTAGTCGCGGATATCATTGGTATTGAAGGGATTCAGTTGAAAACTGTAGGTGATGCGCTCCTTTAATTGCCGGATTTCACGTTGGCTGATGAGCGTGTCGAGTTCCGGCTGACCGAATAAGACGATCTGTAATAATTTGTTTTGCCGCGTCTCCAGATTACTGAGCAACCGGATTTCCTCCAGGGTGGCGATCGGCATGCTCTGCGCCTCTTCAATGAAAATCACCACATGCTGGCCGGAACTGTGTTTTTCCAGCAAATATGACTGTATCCGGTTCATGACCTCCAGACGGCTGGTATCGGTTTGTACTGCCAGGTCCAGATCAAAGGCGATGGCATGCAGGATATTTTCCGGTGACAGGCTGGGATTGGCGATATAGACGACTTCGACTTTGTCCGATAATTCCTTTTCCAGCATCCGGCACAACATGGTTTTACCGCTGCCCACTTCCCCGACCACCTTAATGATGCCTTCGCCATTCAGAATGGTATAGATCAGCGCATCGAGGATGGCGCCGCGATTGCCGCCCGGAAAAAACATACTGGTGTCCGGCGTAATCTTGAAAGGGGGCTGCTTCAGTCCGAAATAATCGTAATACATGCTGCCGGGTGCCTGGGTATGGAATTAAAGCGTCAATTTAATTATAGGATTAAATACTGTCCTGAGCCGGTCTGTTTACAGTTCCGGCTGCATGATTATTCTACTCCCGCTTTGTTTGCTCTGGCGAAAATTACACGTTTTGTGCAACAGCTTCAGGTGTTGGTTTCAATAGCTAGTCGTTGAATTCGGCTGTAGAGCGTGGTGCGGTTTATGCCCAGCAGTCTGGCGGCCTTGCTCAGATTGCCACCACTCATGTGCAGGGCGGCTGTGATGTAGCGATGCTCCCACTCGCTTAATTTGTCATCCAGCCGGAATTGTTTGCTGAGCAACTCCTGTTCCACCGCCTCCACGCCGAAGTGATTATCCTGGCCCGACATGGTAATCACGGTCTCCAGTTCCTCCTGCAAGGCGGCCATGGTCACTTTCTGGCCGGGATATTTGGCGCTGAGCCGGATGACGATATTGCGCAACTCGCGCACATTGCCCGGAAAGGTGTAATGCAACAGGCAATCGACCGCTTCCTGGTCCAGTGTGAAGAATTCGGATCCCATGGCATAAAGTTTCTTGAAATGCTCCAGCAAAACCAGACAATCCCGCTCACGTTCCCGCAGCGGCGGGACATTGATGGTAAGGACACTCAGGCGATGGTACAGATCGGCCCGGAATTTTCCGCCCCGCACTTCCGCCCTTAAATCCCGGTTGGTGGCGGCGATGATTCTGGCGTTGGAATAGCGAGGTTGTGTTTCTCCCAGGCGGTAATACTCGCCGTTTTCCAGAACCCGCAGTAATTTCGATTGCAGATGCAACGGCAGATCACCGATTTCATCCAGAAACAGGCTGCCTTCACCCGCTTCCTCGAAAAATCCGGCGCGACTGCTGGTGGCGCCGGTGTACGCGCCTTTCTCATGTCCGAATAACTGCGCCTCCAGGAGGTCCGCGGAAATGGCGGCACAATTAATGGTCAGAAACGGGGCCCGGGCCCGTGTGCTCTGATCATGCAGATATTCGGCGACCAGTTCCTTGCCGCTGCCGGATTCGCCCAGTATCAGCACCGGAAACGGGGTTTCGGCGAATTGCTTAATCGACAGATGCAGGGCCTTGATTTCCTGACTGTCACCCAACAGGTTCTCACCGCTTAATTCGCCACCGCCCTGTTCCAGTTCCGCTTCCCGTATCATTATCTGGTGCGATAACCGCGTTTTTAATAACGGGATATCGCAGGGCTTGGGGATGAAATCCACCGCGCCCAGGGTCAGGGCATGCTGAATATTGGTTTTTTCGCCCTGCCCGGACAATACCAGGATCTTGATGTTCGGATTCAATACCAGCAGTTCATTGATTAACTCAAACCCCTCAGCCGGGTGATGGGGCAAGGGCGGCAAACCCAGATCGATCAGGGCCAGCGGCGGTATCTGTTCCAGTTTATGAATCAGATCGATGGCCTGTTTACGAGTCTCAGCGCTATAGACCAGATAATCTTTTTGCAGGATCAGCGCCAGTGATTCGACTATCATCGGATCATCATCCACGAGCAGCAGTTCCGGTTTGGCCTTGCTGATATGCAGTTGTGAGATGTCGGTTCGTTCGGACAAACTAATGTACCCGGGCATGATGCGGTAATGAAGATACATGCTTGCTGTAAGGACGACAAGCAAAATATCCGGCCTGCTTCAGATGCTGAATTGGTTTGGATGCGACAGTTGCAAACGCGATATAATCGCCCGTCTCAATTCATTTCAATTTCGAAGAACCGGACACCACCATGTCTTTGACCATTGCCCCGATTTGCGATTTCGGCAGCATGGCCGTGGATTTCGATTTGCCTGGTAGCGACGGTAGCAACTGGTCGCTGCAACGCTGCCGTGGCGAAAACGGCCTGCTGGTCATGTTCATCTGCAATCACTGCCCCTATGTCAAGGCCGTGCAGGACCGTATAGCCCGGGATACGCGTGACCTGCTGGCGCACGGGATCAACAGCGTCGCCATCATGCCCAATGACCCGTCAGACTATCCTGAGGATTCGTTCGAAATCATGAAAAAGATCGCGGCACAATTTCAGTATAGCTTTCCCTACCTGATAGACCGGAATCAGGATATCGCCCGCGCTTACGGCGCCGTCTGTACGCCGGATTTCTTTGGCTATAATTCCCGGCTGGAACTCCAGTACCGCGGCCGTCTGGATGCCAGCCGCAATCAGCCGGCAGCACCCGATGCCCGGCGGGAATTGTACGAGGCCATGCTGCAGATTGCGGCCACGGGCCAGGGCCCGGCGCAACAAATCGCCAGCATGGGCTGTTCCATTAAATGGAAAAAGGACAATTCATAAGTCTGTGATAAAGTATTAAATAAAAATTGAGTCTGGACCTGACAACCAGCACTTTTTTACAAAACCCCAATTTCTGATGACTGAGCATCATTTTTCAGGAGCCCTATATGTTATCCCGGCGTGAACTAGCAAATGCCGTCCGTGCTCTCAGCATGGATGCTGTCCAACAGGCAAATTCCGGACACCCCGGCGCACCCATGGGCATGGCGGACATCATGGAGGTGCTGTGGAATGATTTCCTGAAACATAATCCCGTCAATCCGAAATGGCCGGACCGGGACCGGTTTGTCCTCTCCAATGGTCATGGTTCCATGTTGTTGTACGCGCTGCTGCACCTGAGCGGCTACGACTTACCGATGACCGAAATCAGAAATTTCCGGCAACTGCATTCCAGGACCCCGGGCCACCCCGAATATAACGACACCCCGGGTGTGGAAACCACCACCGGCCCGCTCGGCCAGGGGTTGGCCAATGCCGTGGGCATGGCCATCGCCGAACGTACTCTGGCCGCGCATTTTAACCGTGATGGGCACGACATCGTCAACCATCATACCTATGTCTCGGTAGGTGACGGTTGCCTGATGGAGGGGATCTCGCATGAAGCCTGTTCCCTGGCAGGTACGCTGGGCCTGGGGAAACTGATTGCCATCTATGATTGCAATCATATTTCCATCGATGGCGATATCTCCGGCTGGTTTACGGAAGACGTGCCAGCCCGGTTCGAGGCCTACAACTGGCATGTGATCCGCGCGGTCGATGGGCATGACGCCAGCCAGATCAGCAAGGCCATCGCAGCGGCCCGCTCCAGCACCGACAAACCCAGTCTCATTTGCTGCGAAACCATCATTGGCTGGGGATCACCGAACAAGCAAGGCAAGGAATCGTGTCATGGCGCAGCCCTGGGTGCGGATGAAATCAAACTGACGCGGGAACACATCGGCTGGCGACATGAACCCTTTGTCATCCCGGATGATTATTACGCGGCCTGGGACGCCAGAAAACGCGGCGCTGATCGGGAACAGGCCTGGTCGGAAAACTTCCGCGCCTACCGGAAAAAATATCCGGAGCTGGCGGCGGAATTCGAACGAAGGATGGCGGGCCGTTTACCGCCGGACTGGGGTCGCACCGTGCAAACCCTGATCGACACGACAGTGACAAAAGCGACGAATATCGCCACGCGCAAGGCTTCGCAAAACGCTCTCAATGCCATCGGTCCGGTGTTGCCGGAATTAATCGGCGGCTCAGCCGACCTGACCGGTTCCAATAATACCGACTGGAGCGGATCCGTCGGCATCAGTAAGAACCGGGCTGGCGGCAATTATATTTATTACGGTGTGCGCGAATTCGCCATGGCCGCCCTCAATAACGGCATTGCCCTGCACGGCGGTTTCATCCCCTATGGCGGCACCTTCCTGATCTTCTCCGAATACGCGCGCAATGCCCTGCGCATGGCCGCGATCATGCGGCAACGCAATATTTTCGTACTGACCCATGATTCCATCGGTTTGGGTGAGGATGGTCCGACACATCAGGCCGTGGAACAGACCGCCACCCTGCGGCTGATGCCGAACATGTCGGTGTGGCGGCCGGCAGACGCGGTGGAAACCGCAGTCGCCTGGCAGGCCGCCGTGGAACGGACTAGCGGCCCGACCTGCCTGGTATTATCCCGGCAGAACCTGCCACAGCAGACGCGCTCACCACAGCAGGTCGGGGAGATCCGCAAGGGCGGTTATATCCTGATCCATGGTGGCGATGAGCCGGAGGTCATCCTCATCGCCACCGGCTCCGAACTGGCCATCGCCATGGAGGCGACCGCGCAATTGTCTACCAAGGGCCGCCGCATCCGCGTGGTTTCCATGCCCTGCACGGATGTCTTCGATACCCAGGAACTCACCTATCGTAACCGGGTTTTACCGCCCGCCTGCCGCAACCGCATCGCCATCGAGGCCGGGGTTCCTGATTACTGGTATAAATATGTCGGCCTGGACGGCAAGGTCATGGGCGTGCCGCGCTTTGGCCTGTCGGCGCCGGCAGCGGAAATTTTCAAACATTTTAATCTGACCACCGCAAAACTGATTGAACTGCTGGATGTCGCCGATCAAAAAAACCTGAAATAACCCCGTAATTGGCTGCATTTGTAGCCTACAATTATAACTCTACTAGGTAAGGAGCTAAGCGCATGACTATCAAAGTTGGTATTAACGGCTATGGCCGTATCGGCAGGAACATCCTGCGGGCGCTGTATGAATCAGGCCGCAATAAAGAAATTCAAATAGTCGCGGTCAACGATCTGGGCGATGCCAATACCAATGCCCATCTGACCAGGTTCGACAGCGCCCATGGCAAATTTCCCGGCACGGTCAGCGTGACCGGCGACAGCCTCATAGTCAACGGCGACAGCATCAAGGTTCTGTCCGAGCGTGATCCCGCCAAACTGCCCTGGGGCCAGCTTGGCGTCGATGTCGTACATGAATGCACCGGGCTCTTCACCAGCAAAGCCAAGGCCGGCGCCCATCTGCAGGGTGGCGCCAAAAAGGTCATCATCTCGGCGCCGGGCGGGAAGGATATCGATGCGACCGTGGTCTATGGCGTCAACCACAAGGTGCTGAAGGCGTCCGATACCGTCATCTCCAACGCCTCCTGCACCACGAACTGTCTGGCGCCGGTGGTCAAGGTATTACACGATAACATCGGTGTTGTTAACGGCATCATGACCACCATTCACGCTTATACCAATGATCAGGTGCTGACCGACGTTTACCACAGCGATCTACGCCGGGCCCGCTCCGCAACCAGCTCCATGATCCCGACCAAAACCGGGGCGGCGGCGGCGGTCGGGCTGGTTTTGCCGGAATTAAACGGCAAACTGGATGGCTTTGCCATGCGTGTACCGACACTCAACGTCTCGGTCGTCGACCTGACTTTCCTGGCGGCACGGGCCACCACCGTCGAGGAAATCAACAAACTGATGAAGGCAGCGGCGGCCGGCGAGCTGAAGGGGGTACTGCAGTACAATGATGAACCACTGGTATCCATCGACTTCAACCATAATCCGGCCTCATCCATCTATGACGCCTCGCTGACCAAGATCATCGACGGCACCACTGTCAAGGTGATCGCCTGGTATGACAACGAATGGGGTTTTTCCAACCGCATGCTGGATACCACCGTGGCATTGATGAGCGCGCGCTAGAACTCTCGCCGACACACGGGTGTGCAGATGAACAGCGAGCGGCTTAAAAGCATCGACGATCTCGAGGTAAAAAATAAAAAAGTGCTGGTGCGCGTCGATTTCAACGTGCCGGTCAAGAATGGCAAGGTCACCGATGACACTCGTATCCGCGCCTCCCTGCCAACGATACAGCAGTTGCTGGCTGCGGGTGCACAGGTCCTGCTGATGACGCATCTGGGCCGGCCGGAAGAAGGCGTGTATGAGGAAAAGTATTCGCTGGCGCCGGTAGCCGCGCGACTGGCGGAGATGCTGCGGGAAGACGTGCCGCTGGTACGCAGCTGGCGGCGGGACAAGACCGCACTACCTTCCGGCCGCATCGTCATGCTGGAAAACGTCCGCTTCGAGATTGGGGAAACGGATAACGCCGACGACCTGGCGCGGCATCTGGCGTCACTGTGCGACATCTACGTCAATGATGCCTTTGCCACCGCCCACCGCGCCCAGGCCTCGACCCATGGTGTCGCAAAATTCGCGCCTCAGTCCTGCGCCGGACCATTGATTATTCAGGAAATAACCGCCCTGACCCGGGTGCTGGCCAGTCCGAAACGGCCACTGGTTGCCGTGGTCGGCGGCTCCAAGGTTTCAACCAAGCTGACCATCCTGGAATCGCTGCTGACAGTCGTCGATCAGTTAATCGTCGGCGGCGGCATCGCCAATACCTTTCTGGCGGCGGCCGGTTATGCCATCGGCCAGTCCCTGCATGAACCCGATCTGGTCGATGTCGCCAGACAGCTAATGGATAAGGCCAGGACACAGGGCAAAGCGATCCCCTTGCCCACGGATGTCGTCTGCGGTAAAACCTTCACGGAAACGGCCGTAGCCACCATCAAACCGATCGCGGCCATCGCCGCGGATGATATGGTCATGGACGTGGGACCGGATACGGCCAGGGCCTATGCACAGCTGCTGACCAAGGCCAAAACCATTGTCTGGAACGGGCCATTAGGCGTATTCGAGTTCGAGTCATTCAGCCAGGGCACCCGGATCATGGCTGAGGCCATTGCCAATAGCGGGGCCTTTTCCATCGCCGGTGGCGGCGACACCCTGGCCGCCATCAGCAAGTTCGGCATCGGCGCGAAACTGTCCTATATCTCCACTGCCGGCGGCGCGTTTCTGGAATTTCTGGAAGGTCGGGAACTGCCCGCGATCTCGATCCTGAAGCTGAAAAATACTTGACCTGGCGGGGCAGCCTCATCCCTGTATAAGCAGTGGCCCCTGACACCGGATCTATAAGCTATAGTAGATATACTGCTATTAAAAACCTAAAAAACAGGAGTATGACAATGAGCAAATTCGCAGCACAACTGGAAGAGACCGCCAAAGCCATGGTCGCCAAAGGCAAGGGCATACTGGCCATCGACGAAAGCTCGCCCACCATCAAGAAACGCTTTGACAGTATCAAAATCGAATCCACGGAAGCCAACCGCCGGGCCTATCGGGACCTGCTGATCACCGCCCGCGGCGGCAACCAGTACATCAGCGGCATGATCCTGTTCGACGAAACCATCCGCCAGTCCACCAGCAGCGGTGTGCCCTTCCCCAAGGCCCTGATCGATCAGGGCATCATGCCGGGGATCAAGGTCGACGCCGGCGCCAAGGATATGGCCGGTCATCCGGGCGAAAAAATCAGCGAGGGTCTGGACGGCTTGCGCGAACGCCTGGCTGAATACCGGCAACTCGGGGCAAGATTCGCGAAATGGCGCGCCGTGATCACCATTGGCGCAGGGATCCCGAGCGCGGCTTGCATCGAGGCCAATGCCCATGCCCTGGCCCGTTACGCGGCCCTGTGCCAGGAGGCCGGGATCGTACCGATGGTCGAACCGGAAACCCTGATGGACGCCGACAATACCGCTGCGACCTGTTACGACGTTACGGAAAGGACTTTGCATGAATTGTTCAATCAACTGTACCGGCAGAATGTGGCCATGGAACACACCATCCTCAAGGTCAACATGGTGGTCTCCGGCAAGAAGTGTCCGACGCAGGCGGGGGTCAAGGAAGTCGCCGACCAGACCGTGCGCTGTCTGCTGAACACCGTGCCAGCCTCTATTCCGGGTATCGTGTTTCTGTCCGGCGGTCAGAGTTCCGCTCTGGCGACGGAACACCTGAACGCCATGAATGCCGCGTACAAACACCTGCCATGGCCGTTAAGCTTCTCCTACGGCCGCGCCCTGCAGGAAGACGCGCTGAAAACCTGGGCCGGCAAATCGGAAAATGTTGAGGCGGCGACCAGGGTTCTGTTACACCGGGAGAAATGCAATAGCCTGGCCTGTCTCGGTAAATATTCCGCGGACATGGAGAAAGCCGCATAAGAACAACTGGGAACTTTACTTAATAAACCTATCCAGGACTGCTCCGAGCACAAACAACAAAAAGTGTGATTTTTTTTCACTCGCCGCCGTGTGGCTTGAGGCCAGACGGTAACACGTCCCCTTATTGCAGGAACCCCTGATCAAATCAGGGGTTCTTTCGTTCCCAGTTATATCCTTGATGAGTCCGCGCGATTGCTAAATTGCCACTGGGGGACATTATGCGCAAATTGCATGCAGTATGGTTGTTAAATGGCAGTTAATCTGCCTTATTGCTCTTGAATTTGCCGAAGACATCAGGCCTCAGGTCATAACGGGTCACTTTGCCACCGGTTACGGATTCCGTCTTTTCAATCGAGTTTAATTGACAGGGATGTTTACGGGTGCCGTTCGCCCAGGCCCGAACCGTCACTTCGGAAACACCATGGGAATCAGCGATTATTTGCCTCATCCTCATGCGCAAGTGCGGCGGAAATGAATCGATAAATGTATGCAACTCCATGTATCGGACAGGTAGCCTGAAAAATTTACACTAATGATACAAAATGTATCCTTTAAGTCAAGCATGATACTAAATGTATCGTTGATGAATGTGATACAAGATGTATCATTTTTTTATGGCACAAACCTGGATTGAAAGGGCAAAGTCCCGGATGCAAGAGCTGGGGATCTCTCAGCAAACTTTAGCGGAATCACTCGGTAGTACTCGTGGAGCGGTAGGACATTACCTTTCCGGCAGAAGAAATCCGAACCTGAAGCAGATCCATCACATTACCGAGATATTAATGGTCAGCCCAGCCTGGTTATTGTACGGGCAAGGCGCCATGGAGATTCAGGATAGCCGGGCAGAGTATTCACCAAACCAGACCGGCGAATATGTTGTCCCTGTCACCGGCACAACCGGGAGCGGGCCCGGCAATGTCATTGGCGGCCAGTCCGGGCTGGTGCTCAGGTTAAATAAATGTTACGCATTGTCCATCAGCGGCACTGATTATTCACCCCGGATGTACGAAGGTGAATTAATTTTAATCGACCCGGATCTCGATCCGGTGCCGGGTGATGAAGTCATAATCAAATCGGATAATATCGTAGAACTTTATACAGTGATCAACATACGCGGACAAAAAATCACGGTTAATTCATTGCATAAACAACCGGAACGCAAGGTTTTCAATATTTCCGATATCCAGTATATCCACTGTATCGTGGCTATTGTCAGAGACAACATTATCCAACGGACGCCCGATTAACTCGTATTTTGGATTTTCACCGGCGGATTAGCGGTGCGAACCCAATGCAGGCCGTTGATTCGAAGCAGTTGCTGTTAAGTTGGACCTGTTGCTCACTCTGACATCCTATCAGTTACAGAATTCGCTTTTAGTATAAATCAAGAAAACCAAACAGGCTTATGTTCAATGGATACAGCAGGCAGTTCATCTGTTGATGAACCGCTACCAGCGCCGCGTCCCGTGACCAGGCTGGAATAACTTCACATTTTTTCGTTTCATCACCAGTATTAACAGCATGCCGGCGACAAACCCGCCGATGTGGGCGAACCAGGCGACACCGCCGCCCTCGGAGCGGGTCAGGGCCGAACTGATTAATTGCAGCACGAACCAGAAGCCCAATACCAGGCCCGCGGGGATTTTCATCATTTGCATGTAGAAACCCAACGGTACCAGCACCAATACCCGGGCATGCGGATAAAGTAACAAATAGGCGCCCAGCACGCCTGAGATTGCACCGCTGGCGCCGACCATGGGGATGGTCGAATCGGGATTCTGTATAACCTGCCCAAAGGCGGCCACAATACCGCACAGGAAATAAAAAATCAGGAAGCGGACCTTGCCCAGCGCATCTTCGATATTATTTCCGAAAATCCACAGATACAGCATATTCCCGGCCAGATGCAGAAAACCGCCATGCAGGAACATGGAGGTGACTATGGTCAGCTCCGCCGGTATCAGCACCAGATCTCGGGACATCTCCACCCGATCCAGCAACACCGCCGGGATCACGCCGAGGCTGTAGATAATAGTCTCTCCACCACGCGGTCCGAGTGCCGCCTGAAAAAAATACACCAGTACACAGATGGTGATGAGCGCAATCGTCAGGATTGGTGTCGATCGGGTGGGATTGTCATCGTGCAGCGGGATCATTTTTCAACAGCAGTAAAAAGTTTAAAGTCTAAAGTATATGGTATGAGGAGTTGTATTCTTAAAACCCGCCCTTAGTGTAATCATTCTTTCAACTTTATACTTTTAAACTTACTGTTCAGTCAATCTGTGCAGGGCCTCGCGGTATTTCGCGGCGGTGTTTTTAATAACCTCTTCAGGCAGATGCGGGCCTGGCGCGGTCTTGTTCCAGTCCAGGGTTTCCAGATAATCGCGCACATACTGCTTGTCGAAGCTGGGCGGGCTGATACCGGTGCGGTAGGAATCGGCCGGCCAGAATCGGGATGAATCGGGTGTCAAGGCCTCGTCGATCAGATACAGATTGCCGGCCGCATCAGTGCCAAATTCAAACTTGGTGTCGGCGATGATGATACCGCGGGTCCGCGCATAGTCGGCGGCTTCGGTGTACAGACGGATGCTGACATCCTGTACCTGATCCGCCATTTCCCGGCCCAGGATTGTCACGGTCGTGTCAAAGCTGATGTTCTCATCATGCTTGCCCAGTTCGGCCTTGGTCGAGGGAGTGAAGATCGCCTGCGGTAGTTTTTCCGCCTGTTGCAGTCCCGCCGGTAATTTTATCCCGCAGACGGTCCCGGTTTTCTGATAATCCTTCCAGCCGGAACCGATGATATAACCGCGCACGACCGCTTCGACCGCCAACGGCCGCAATTTTTTCACGACGATACCCCGACCTTCTATCGGCTCACGTTCAATCGTATCCGGCAAGATATCGGCAAGTCTGATTTCCGTTAAATGATTTGCGATCACGGCCCGAGTGCGGTTAAACCAGAAATTGGAAAGCTCGGTCAAGACCGCGCCCTTGCCAGGGATGGGATCCGGCAGGATGACATCGAAAGCAGAAAGACGATCGGTGGTAACGATCAACATATGATCACTGTCAACATCATAGATATCCCGGACCTTGCCGCTGTTGATCATCTTCAATCTGCTGATGGCCGATTTATAGAGTGCGGTTTGTACCATTGGTCATTACTCCCCACTTTGAATTTTGCCCCAGGTATCGCGCAAGGTGACGATGCGGTTAAAGACCGGCCGCTCTGGCGACCAGTCGTGGCGATCAGCACAGAAATAACCGAGCCGTTCAAACTGAAAA
>JACVQI010000013.1 GCA_015661095.1 Gammaproteobacteria bacterium | reverse complement strand
CTTCAGATTCTCCACCGCATAACCCTGGCACAAGACAATACCGGATTGTTCCAGTTGCGTGCTCATAGGTGGATAAACATTCTGGTCGGAACCGCTGACGGCATGTCCCAGCTCCCTGGCCAGCAGCGCGATACCACCCATGAAAGTCCCGCAAATACCAAGAATATGTATGTGCATTTTAAAATCCTATCACGGAAATGAAACACAGAGACACAGAGGACACCGAGAAATGAACTAATAAAGGAAAGTATAAGTCTTAAGCAAATTCTGGGAGAGTTAGTTGAAAATGAAAACCCGCATCCTTGAAAAAGAACAACTCATTTAAATTGGATTTCCTACCTCATCCGACTCAACGTGATCCACTGATTATTATTTCTCCGAGATCTCTGTGCCTCTGTGTTTTATAAGTTTTATATTATTCAGGGAATAATATCGGTTCAAAATGCTGCAATGCCTTTTTATAAACCTGCTGTTTAAATTCCACGACTTCCCTGGCCGGTTGCCAGAAATCGATCCAGCGCCAATGATCGAATTCCGGTCGTTCCGCGACATCCAGCTGGATCTTGCTTTCATCGAGTAATTGCAATAAAAACCATTTTTGTTTCTGCCCGATACACACGCGGCTGGTACGTTTGCGAATATAACGCTTTGGTAAACGGTAACGTAGCCAGCCCTCTATATAAGACAGAATTATTACATCCTGAGGATTAAGCCCGGTCTCTTCCCTTAGCTCCCGGTACATGGCGCATTCCACCGATTCATTTTTTCTGATCCCGCCCTGCGGAAATTGCCAGGCATCCATACCGGCGCGGCGGGCCCAGAACAACTGGCCCTGGCCGTTGGCTAGAATAATCCCCACATTGGCACGGTAACCATCAGAATCTATCATCGGGTCTTAACTACTTTCTGCTTTAAATTTTATACTTGTTTCTTGTCGCTAGTAGCTAGTAGCTTTTTACAGCATGTTCTTAATCATATCCCGCTCTTCTTCCAGCTCTTTCTGGGTGGCAACCATTTTCGCCCGGCTGAAGTTGTTTATCTCCAGTCCCTGCACGATTTTGTAGTCGCCGCGCGCGCAGGTCACCGGAAATGAATATACCAGACCGGCGGGGATGTCATAAGCACCATCACTATAGATGCCCATGCTGAGCCAGTCATCCTTAGGGCCACCCCTGGCCCAATCGCGCATGTGTTCGAGTGCTGCATTGGCGGCTGATGCCGCGCTGGAGGCGCCACGCGCCGCGATGATCTCCGCCCCGCGCTTGGCCACCCGTGGAATATAGTCCTTCTCATACCAGGCCTGATCCACCAGTTGCAACGCAGGCTTCCCGCCCACGGTGGCATGATGCAGGTCCGGATATTGGGTCGTGGAATGGTTGCCCCAGATACAGAGTTTGCGGATATCACCCACCGTTTTACCGGTCCTGGCAGCCAATTGCGCCAGGGCGCGATTATGGTCAAGCCTGGTCATGGCGGTGATCCGGCGGGGATCGAGATCCGGCGCGTTGCTGATGGTGATCAGGGCGTTGGTGTTGGCAGGATTACCGACCACGATGACCCGCACATCCCGCTTGGCCTGCTTGTTCAATGCCTCGCCCTGCACCTTGAAGATCGCGGCATTGCCTTGCAGTAAATCTGATCGTTCCATGCCCGGGCCTCGGGGTTTCGCGCCGACCAGAAAGGCAAAGTCGATGTCCTTGAACGCATTGCTGGCCGAGTCGCTGGTCTCTATTCCCGCCAAGGTGCTGTAAGCGCAATCCTGCAATTCCATGACAACGCCTTCCAGCGCCTTCATGGCCGGTGTTACCTCCAGTAGTTGCAGGATCACCGGCTGGTCCGGGCCCAGGAATTCACCGGCTGCCAGTCTGAATAATAAAGAATAACCGATTTGACCGGCCGCGCCGGTAACAGCGATACGAACGGGTGCTTTCATTTATACAACTCCTATAACTGATTTAATTTTGAATATTGTACCTTAATGGTGTAGCTCGAGAGGCATGTAATCATGCGGGGCAGCCTGTAGCGTTTTGTTTAAGAATACCGGGGCGCTGCAAACTCTCGCAAGAGGGGAAACGCAAATAGCCTGGGAATACAGATTTTCACTCTATGAAATCGATTGTTCGACTAAACTTGTAGGATCATTCAGGTGAATCACTTAAAATACCTGCCAGTATCCAACGACAAATACTAATAATAACAAATGGATATAATACCCGTATGGCATGAGTACAGTCTCTTACCATCCTAACTGAAGAGCGGAAAAGCGAGATGAGCAAACCAGATCATTCCTGTCTATATAGCGGTAATGCGGGCTTCATTGAGACATTATATGAGGATTACCTGCATAATCCCGGCAGCGTCGACAAACAGTGGCGTGATTATTTCGCCGGACTGCAGACCAGAACGGATTTGATCAAGGACACCCCGCACACGCCGATACGCCAGGCTTTTTATACAGCGGCACAAAAACCAACCGGCAGGCGCCAGACTGCTACAGTTACCGAAACCCTGGCGCACGGCAAACAGGTCTCCGTCTTGCAATTAATCAACGCCTACCGCTTCCGTGGTCATCATCAGGCCGACCTGGATCCGCTCCGATTGCACGAACGGCCGCAGGTACCGGAGCTGGACCCGGCCTATCACAAGTTATCGGCAACTGATCTGGACACCAGTTTTAATACCGGCTCATTATTCGCCCCGAACGAACTGACACTGCGTGAAATCCTGGACGTCATCCGTTCAACCTACAGCCGCACCATCGGCGCCGAATACATGCATATCAATGAGACCGAGCAAAAACGCTGGATCCAGCAGCGACTCGAGCAGTGCCGATCCACACCGGATTTTTCCAATGCGAAAAAACAGCGGATACTGGAGCGTGTAACCTCCGCCAACGCCCTGGAAGAATATCTGCATTTGAAATATGTCGGACAAAAACGATTCTCCCTGGAAGGCGGTGAAAGCCTGATCCCGCTACTGGACGAACTGGTACGCAACAGCAGCACCGCCGGTGTCAAGGAAATCGTGATTGGCATGGCGCACCGCGGCCGTCTCAATGTTCTCGTTAATATCATGGGCAAGTACCCGCATGAGTTATTCGGGGAGTTCGAAGGCAAGGGTAATGATGCGCTCTCCATGGGGGACGTGAAGTATCACATGGGATATTCATCCGATATTGACACGGATAATGGTTCTATTCATCTGACGCTGGCCTTTAATCCATCGCACCTGGAGATTATCGATCCGGTCGTCGAGGGTTCCGTCCGTGCCCGCCAGGATCGCCGCATTGATAAAAACCGGGATCAGGTCCTGCCCCTGTTGATACACGGTGACGCCGCATTCGCGGGTCAGGGCGTGATCATGGAAACCTTCAACCTGTCGCAGACGCGCGGCTACACCACGGGCGGTACCGTGCATGTCATCATCAACAACCAGATTGGCTTTACCACCAGCGACCCACTCGATTCCCGTTCCACCCTGTATTGCACGGACGTCGCCAAGATGGTACAGGCGCCCATTTTCCACGTGAATGGGGATGATCCGGAAGCCGTTGTGTTTATCACCGGGCTGGCCCTGGAATACCGCTTTACGTTTAAGAAAGATGTCATCATCGACATGGTCTGTTATCGACGTCATGGCCACAGTGAAGCGGATGAACCGGCTGCCACACAGCCACTCATGTATAAAAAGATCCGGCAACACCCGAAAGTCAGCGATAGCTACGCCGCGCAGCTGGTTGGAGCCAGGGTCCTGACGCAGGCCGATGTGGACAAGTTGACCAGTACTTATGTCGACAACCTCGACGCCAATAAAAACGCCGCCGGAAAAATTTCCGACCAGATTGATACGAATTATGCGATCGACTATTCACCTTTTCGGGGGACTTCCTGGCTGGCACCGGCGCAAACCGGTATCGATGCAGAACGTATAACCCGATTGACCGAGCGCATCACGACTATACCCGCGTCGTTCACACTGCACCCTTCAGTGATGAAGATTATGCAAAACCGCAAACTGATGGGCGCGGGGGAACTGCCTATGGACTGGGGTTTTGCCGAAAACATGGCTTACGCTGCCCTGGTGGATGAAGGCCATCCGATCCGCATCTCCGGCCAGGACAGCGGGCGCGGTACGTTTTTCCACCGGCATGCCGTCATCCACAATCAGGACAGCGGCGAGACCTATCTGCCATTGCAGCATGTGCGGGATGGACAGGCTGGTTTTCTGGTGATCAACTCAACCCTGTCGGAAGAGGCCGTCCTCGCCTTTGAATACGGTTACAGCAGTTCCGCGCCCGATACCCTGGTCATCTGGGAGGCACAATTCGGCGATTTCGCCAATGGCGCCCAGGTGGTCATCGATCAGTTCATCAGTTCCTGCGAGGCCAAATGGGGCCGGTTTTGCGGGCTGGCGGTATTGCTGCCACATGGTTACGACGGTCAGGGTCCGGAACATTCCTCGGCCCGCCTCGAGCGCTATTTGCAACTCTGCGCCCAGGAAAACATGCAAATCTGTTACCCGAGCACCCCGGCGCAGATGTTTCACCTGTTACGGCGGCAGGTGCTGCGGCCTTATCGCAAACCCCTGATCATCATGAGTCCGAAAAGCCTGCTGCGGCACAAATTGTCGACCTCGCCGGTCACCGCCCTGAAGGGTGAATTTGAACTGGTCATCGATGAGATCGACGATCTCGATAAAAACCAGGTGACCCGATTACTGATCTGCTCAGGCAAGGTCTATTATGACTTGCTGGAAGCACGCCGGAAGCACAAACTGGGCAATATCGCCATTGTGCGGCTTGAGCAATTGTTCCCATTCCCGATGGCCAGAATGAAAGCAGTTCTCGAAGGTTATCCCAATGCCAATGACATTGTATGGGTACAGGAAGAACCGAAGAACCAGGGCAGTTGGTATTACATGCAATCCCGTGGCACGATGTTTGGTTGCCTGTCGGATCGACATAAACTGGGATATGTCGGCAGGTTTTACTCTGCGTCCCCAGCGGTCGGTTACATGAGTAAACACCTGCAGCAACAAAAAGATCTGGTGAGCGATGCCTTGCAACTTGATAAAATTGAAGCGTCGCAGAGAAAAACCGCATGAACTGTACTGGATGGTTCATTGCCAATGGAAAGCCTGTATCTGTTTTCGCATTGAAATACTTGGAGCCAACGTGTTAATAGAAGTCAGAGTTCCGGTTCTTGCCGAATCCGTGGCCGAAGCAACCTTGATGATCTGGCGTAAAAAAGCCGGCGAATTCGTCCAGCGCGGCGATAGTCTGATCGACATTGAAACCGACAAAGTCACGCTGGAAGTCGCTGCTCCGAACAACGGCATACTGTCGGAAATACTCAAGGACGACGGGGCTGATGTGATCAGCAATGAGGTGATCGCCAGAATCGAAACCAAATCCGGGGCCGTAACCGGCAGCCCGCAGAAGCCGGCTAGCCAACCGCAACAACAATCCTTGCCGGTCGGCGACATACCTCCCAAAGCGCCTAAATTAAGTCCAGCCGTGCGTAAACTGCTGGAGGAGTATAAACTCGATCCGGCCACCATCCCGGTCAGTGGTGATGATAACCGGCTGACCAAGGAAGATGTCTTGAAGTTTCTCAACCAGGACCTGCTGACATCACCATCACCGATACCAGCACCATCCCTGACCGAACCAAAGAGCACCACCGCCAGCAAGACCGTAGCCGTGAGCGAGACCATGATGACAAACAAACCAGCGGTATCTGCCCCGATCGTATCCGTACCAACCGCGGCCAGTAGTAAACCAGGTACCGACAACCAGGATGCCCTAAAGCCGGCCACAACCGCGCCATCTCCAGCCGCAACGGCAGTGTCCATACCCGGCGAGGAATCACGGCCGCAGGAGCGGGTACCGATGACACGCCTGCGCCGTCGTGCCGCTGAGCGATTGCTGGCGGCGCAGCATGAGAATGCCATCCTGACCACCTTCAACGAAGTCAATATGCAGGCGGTGATGGATTTACGCAGTCAGTACAAGGATGAATTTGAAAAAACTCACGGCATGAAACTGGGGTTCATGTCGTTTTTTACCCGGGCCGTCAGCGAAGCCCTGAAGAAGTTTCCCATCATCAACGCCTCGGTGGATGACGAAGATATTATCTATCACGGTTTCTTCGATATCGGCATCGCCGTCAGCTCGCCACGCGGCCTGGTGGTGCCCATCATCCGCGATGCTGACCTGCTGTCATTCGCGGAAATCGAGGCGAAGATCGCTGAATACGGTACCAAGGCGCGGGACTCAAAACTGAGCATAGAGGAACTGACCGGCGGTACCTTTACCATCACCAATGGCGGCATCTTCGGTTCGCTGCTCTCGACCCCCATCCTCAACCCACCACAGAGCGCGATTCTGGGTATGCATGCCATCCAGGATCGTCCCATCGCGGAAAATGGCAGTGTGGTGATCAGACCCATGATGTATCTGGCCCTGTCCTACGATCACCGCATCATCGATGGCAAGGAGGCGGTGCAATTTCTGGTCAGCATCAAGAAATTAATCGAAGAGCCCGGCCGTCTGTTGCTGCAACTATAACCACCTGGACCTGCCTATGAAGGAATTTGATGTCGTTGTAATCGGAGCCGGACCAGGCGGTTATGTCGCCGCGATCCGTTGCGCCCAACTCGGCCTCTCGGTAGCCTGTATTGACGGCTGGTTGAATCCTGAAGGCAATCCAGTACTCGGCGGTACCTGTCTGAATGTAGGCTGCATTCCCTCCAAGGCCCTGCTGGACTCCTCGCACTATTATCTCCACGTCAAGCAGGATCTCGCGGAGCACGGCATCAATGCGCCCGGCGTGTCCCTCGACGTCAACAAGATGATCAATCGCAAAAATAAAATCGTCGCCACGCTGACCCAGGGCATCGCCGGACTATTCAAAAAGAACAAGGTGGAGTGGCTGCCAGGCAAGGCCAGATTGATTAATGACAAGCAGATTGAAGTCACGCCGGTGGGGACAGCGGCTGGTGAAAAGTACACCGTCACTGCCCGCCATATCATTATCGCGACGGGCTCAGTGCCGATGAATATCCCCGCCGCCAGGGTCGATAATGCCCTGGTCGTCGATTCCACCGGAGCCCTGGCCTTTACGGATGTGCCCACACGCCTGGGCATCATCGGCGCAGGTGTGATTGGACTGGAGCTTGGCAGTGTCTGGAACCGCCTGGGTGCAAAAGTCACCATCCTTGAGGCCCTGGATGATTTCCTGGTTGCTGCGGATCGCCAGATAGCCGGTGAAGCCGAAAAAATCCTGCGCAAACAGGGGCTCGATATCAAACTGGGCGCCAGGGTTACCGGCTGCGGTTCCAACAACCGGGAGGTCACTGTCACCTTTGAAGGCAAGGAGGGTAAACAACAATTAGTCGTGGATAAATTGATTGTCGCGGTAGGCAGGAAACCCAACACCGAGGGGCTTGGCGCCACAGAGATTGGATTAACGCTTGATGAACGCAGTTTCATCAAGGTTAATGCCGTCTGTCAAACCAATATAGCGAACATCTATGCCATCGGCGACGTCGTCAGGGGTCCGATGCTGGCCCATAAGGCGTCGGAAGAAGGTGTGGCGGTGGCCGAACGCATCGCCGGCAAGTCGGCGCATATGAATTACGCCGTTATTCCGTGGGTGGTCTACACCTGGCCGGAGATCGCCTGGGTCGGCAAGACTGAACAGGAATTAAAGCAGGCCAACATTGCCTACAAATCCGGTGCCTTCCCCTTCGCCGCCAGCGGCCGTGCCCATGCCATGGGCGAAACCGGCGGCCTGGTGAAGATGCTGAGCGATGCCAAGACTGACCGGATCCTGGGTGTGCATATTCTGGGGCCGGCTGCCTCCGAACTTATCGGTGAGGCCGTCCTGGCCATGGAATTCGAGGGCAGCGCGGAAGATATCGCCAGAACCATCCATGCGCATCCGACCCTGGCCGAGGCCTTACACGAAGCTGCCCTGGGTGTGGATAAGAGGACTATCCACATTTAACTAACTGCAGGGAGTCTCTAATGAGAGGGGTGAGGAGTAAGGAGTGAGGTGTCAAGCATTTGCGATTTCTCCTAACTCCTCACCCCTTACTCCTCACTACTCAGTTATTGTTACTGGACAAATCCGTAAGCGAGTCTTCCGGTATATCCCGTATCTGTTTGGCTGAGTCGTTTCTGATGGAAGAGATGTGATCGAGATAATCCTTGCTGATATCCCCGGTTACATAATCACCGGTGAAACAAGAAGTATCAAACTGTTGAATCTTGGGATTGCCGGCCCGCGCCGCTTCAATTAAATCCTTCAAATCCTGGTAGATCAACCAGTCAGCGCCGATGGCCTGAGCAACCTGCTTTTCAGTCTTGCCATGCGCGACCAGTTCATCCACGGTCGGCATATCGATGCCATACACATTGGGATACCTGACCGGCGGAGCCGCGGAAGCGAAATAGACCTTTCTGGCGCCGGCCTCCCGCGCCATCTGGATGATCTCTTTCGAGGTTGTTCCGCGGACGATCGAGTCATCGACCAGTAATACGTTTTTATTCCTGAATTCCAGGTCTATCGCATTCAGTTTCTGGCGGACAGATTTTTTCCGGAAACTCTGGCCAGGCATGATAAAGGTCCGGGGGATATAGCGATTCTTGATGAAACCTTCGCGGTATTTGACCCCCAGATCATAGGCCAGGGGGATGGCCGCCGTGCGTCCCGTATCCGGGATCGGGATGACCACGTCGATATCGTGTTCCGGTCTCTGGGTCAGGATTTTTTTTGCCAGCGCCTCCCCCATCCGCAACCGGGTTTTGTACACGGATATATTGTCGATGATCGAATCTGGTCTGGCCAGGTAAACAAGTTCAAAGATACAGGGTGAGTACTGCGGAGCTTCGGCGCATTGTTTGGTATGCATTTCCCCTTCAGTCGAGATGAATAACGCCTCACCGGGCTCGATATCCCGCACCAAATCAAACCCCAGAGCGTCTATGGCAACACTTTCCGAGGCAATAATAAACTCCTTGCCTGACTCCGTCATACGTTCGCCGTAGACCAGCGGCCGGATGCCATAGGGATCGCGAAACGAGACGATACCAACGCCATTGATCATCGCCACGGCGGCGTAACCGCCCTTGCAACGTTTATGCAGGCGGCTGATGGCGCGGAATATATCGACAGGCCGCAATTGCTTGCGTATCTTGCCTTCACAGTGCAGTTCATGAGCCAGAATATTCAACAGGACTTCGGAGTCGGATTGGGTATTCAGGTGACGCAGATCTTCAATCATCAGGTCATCCTTGAGCAGTTCGCCATTGGTCAGGTTGCCATTATGGGTCAAGGTAATGCCATAGGGGGAATTCACATAAAAGGGTTGCGCCTCGGCGGAGGAGGAACAGCCCGCGGTCGGATAACGCACATGGCCTATACCCATATTCCCCTTCAGATTCAACATATGCCGGGTATGGAACACGTCCCGTACCAGGCCATTATCTTTTCTGAGGTAAAGGGTAGTACCATCCCAGGTAGCCATGCCCGCCGCGTCCTGGCCGCGGTGCTGCAGAACCGTCAAGCCATCAAACAATGCCTGGTTGACGTAATTTTTCGCAAAAATACCAATGATGCCGCACATTAACTTAAGCCCTTGATATCAACAAACACGACGGTTATATCATAATTATGATATTTAGAAACATTATCTGGCAAGAACTGTCTGCCCCATAAGGCAATGTTTTGAAATGGTTCGATTAAAACCGATTGCTGCCACCAGGATTCCTGCGGCAGGGCCGTAAAACCGGCTAAAAATACGATTACCGTGACAATTGCTCCACCCAGGCCGATGCCCAGAAAGAAACCCAGAACCCGGTCCGCGGCCGTCAATCCGGTCCGCCCTAACAATTTCACAATGAAATACCCCATCGTCGTGAGCAGCATCAGACTGACTATAAACAAGCCGGCGAATGCCAGCATATTTCTGATCACTAACGTATCGGTAAGATTTGCCAGTAATGGCGAAAAATAACCTCCAAATTTAACCGCGATGCCGAATGCCAGGAGCCAGGCTATAAATGAAAAGACTAGATTCAGGAAGCCATACATGATGCCTACCAGACCGGGGATTAACAGGACTATGAGAATCAGGATATCCGCTGTCGTCATCCCGATCTTCCTCAGGGCAAGATTGGGAAGTGAAAAGAAAAAAGTAAAAAGTTTTTACTTGAACATTTCATTTGCTTACTTCCGCCCACAATTTTTTACCTTTCAACTTTATTCTTTACACTTTCAAGTAATTATGGGTAGACCACGATGATACTTTCCAGTTTCAGTTTCGCCAGTAACTGGCTTTGCAGCTTTTCGGCATCGGCGCGTAACAGCTCCGGACCTACACGAACCCGGTAAACCAGGCTGTTATCCTGTTTCAAGGGTTCGACAAAAGCCGCGAACCCGGCCTGGCGCAATTCTTTATTCAGGCTCTCTGCATTCTCCTCGCTGCTGAAACTACCGAGTTGCACAACCCATGCCGTCAAGCCCAAATCCTCCTTGCCGGTTGTTCTGATTTCCGCGGGCGCAGCTTCTGTGACTGGCGCGGTTTCAACGGCTGTCGCATCCGCAGCAGGTTCTATTGGCGCTGGCGTCACCGCAACTGGCTCTGTTGCTGTGGGAACCGGTGTTGCAGCTGGTGTTTGCTGTTCGTTCCCCGCAGGTTCGGCTAACGGCACCATTCTGGAACTGAAATCCGCTTCCGGTCTGGCGGGTATATTGGTGTCTGCTATTGTCGATTCGGTATGAGTTGTATCGTCCAGTATCATGGGAATAAAGATGACGGCCAGCATTACCAGCACGGCGGCACCTATTAATCTTTCTTTCAATCGACGATGCATGATAATTAATCTTCGCTGCTTAGCTTCTGCATTGCTGCTCCAACAGTCAGAAATGAACCGGTAACAACCACTCTATCGCCAATTCCGGCGCGGCCCCGGGCGGTATCCATTGCCGCATCGACCGAAGTGAAAACGCCGGCAACCCTGCTATTACCGATCTTATCCAGTATGTCAACCAGAACCTGACCGTCCGTCCCTCGGGCCTGGGTTAATGATACAACATACCAGTGATCCACTACCATGGAGAGTGCCTCGATCACGCCCCGGTGGTCCTTGTCTTCCAACATACCGATAATCATATGCGTTTTTCCAGCACTTACGTGCTCCGCCAGATTGCGTGCCAGCACCCCGGCCGCCTGCGGGTTATGCGCCACATCCAGGATCACCAGGACATCCCCTGGATAGATTTGAAACCTGCCCGGTACACTGACCTGGGCCAGGCTCACTGGTATAGTTCGGTGTTCAACGGGCAGGAGTTTCTTCAGTAATTCGACGACCATTAATACCCCGGCGGTATTATTAATCAGGGCATTATTAAACTGCCCGCTCCTCGGCAGTCCAGGCAGGGTTGAATTGTTGGAATACCAGTCCCAGTGGGTTTCGTGTCTGACGATATGGTAGTCGCGACCCAGCAGATAGAGAGTGGCGCCGATTTCATCAGCATAGCTGGTAATGCTGCCGGGAACATCACTGTCCGAGCAAACTGCGGGTTTGCCGGACCGCAGAATCCCGGCTTTTTCCCGGCCGATTAGATCGCGGGTATGACCCAGCCACTGGACATGATCCAGTGCAATGGTACAGATCAAGGCTACATCAGCGTCCAGGATATTTACCGCATCCAGCCGTCCACCCATGCCAACTTCCAGTATGGCGAGTTGCACCTGCAAATTACGAAACACATAAAAAGCCGCCAGGGTGCCGAATTCAAAGTAGGTCAACGAGATATCGCCGCGGGCCTGATCCACCTGGTCAAACGCCTCACACAGGATTCGATCGGTCACTTCCTGGCCATTGATTCTGATCCTTTCATTGTAACGCACCAGATGTGGTGAGGTATAAGTGCCCACCAGATAACCGGCGTTCCGGTAAATTCTATCCAGCATCGCCGCGCTGGTGCCTTTGCCATTGGTACCGGCGATGCTGATGACACGAAATCCCGGCTGCAATAATCCCATCCTGTCCGCCACTTCCCGGCAGCGTTCCAGACCAAGGTCTATGGCCTTGTAATGCAAGCCCTCCTGCCAGTTCAACCACTCTTCCAGGGAGGAAAATCTCATATTATCTGCATGAAACACTTGGCCAGAATCACTGCAAAACGCGCAGTTGTTACGGCCAGCTACGCTGGCGCGGGACGGTGCAGCAGTAACGTCAGTAATGACGCTATCCTTTCGCGCATATCGCGCCGATCCACAATCATATCGATAGCCCCATGTTCCAGCAGAAATTCACTGCGCTGGAATCCCTCAGGCAGGGTTTCCCGCACCGTTTGCTCAATGACACGGGGTCCGGCGAAACCAATCAGGGCATTGGGTTCGGCGATATTGATATCACCCAGGGCCGCCAGACTGGCGGACACTCCACCCATGGTCGGATCGGTCAATACCGATATATACGGTATGCCATTGCTCCGTAACACGGATAACGCAGAGCTGGTTTTGGCCATTTGCATGAGGGCAATGATGGCTTCCTGCATACGCGCGCCACCACTGGCGGAAAAACAGATCAGGGGCATGCGCGCCAGTAGACAGGCCTCAACCGCCAGCACAAACCGTTCACCGACAACTGAACCCATTGAGCCGCCCATAAAGCTGAACTCAAACGCGCAGGCGACCACGGGGATGGCTTTCACTTGCCCTTGCATGACGACCAGGGCATCATCCTCGCCGGTCTGTTTTTGCGCCTGGCTGAGTCGATCCCGGTATTTCTTGCTGTCCCTGAACCTCAGTTTATCCACCGGCTTTATCTCCGAACCAATCTCGATCCGGGGCTCCGGATCCAGGAAGTTGTTGAGCCGCTCCCGGGCGCTGATACGCATGTGATGCGAGCATTTTGGACAGACTTCAATGTTGCGCGCCAGTTCCGCATGATATAGAACGGAACTGCAAACTTCGCATTTCGTCCAGATTCCCTCCGGCACCGAACGTCTGCTCACACCCTGCGTTTTGATCCTTGACGGTAATAATTTTTTAAACCAACTCATGCGCTTCAGCTCTAAAGAAAATTCTTCATATCTCAACAAAAACCGGATTTGCTGCGGCTCAGGATTGTTTCTCCTTTGGCAGGTCTCCGAACCTGATTTTCATCTCCAGCAGCTCGAGCGCCATATCCGGAACCTCTTCATGATGGTGTGATTCACGCGACAGCAGCCAACGATCGATGGTGTCTCGTTTTACCTTGACCATTTCGGCAACTGTCAGCCGGTCCAGATTGTGTGCCGCTATCAGGTCTATCAGTCTTTCCCGGTTATTCATGACCACAACC
The DNA here is from genome assembly GCA_015661095.1 of Gammaproteobacteria bacterium. GTDB lineage: Bacteria > Pseudomonadota > Gammaproteobacteria > Eutrophobiales > Eutrophobiaceae > JACVQI01. The sequence goes on along the minus strand of JACVQI010000013.1, from coordinate 5,097 downwards.
TCCAGAGCCGTTCAGATTTGCGGGGTAATTATACATGGCATTTCGCCCGCTTGGTCGCTCCCGCCAGCAATATTTCAGTCAGGTAAACTCGCGTTACCGACCGCCTGGACAAAAGCAGCAATTTTCCGCCTGTCTTTAATCCCTTTTGCTGACTCAACACCACCACTGACATCGACAGCATAGGGATGAACCTGGCGGATGGCCTTACCGACATTACCGGCATCCAATCCTCCGGCCAGGATGATCGGTTTGCGCAGACCCATGGGGATCAGATCCCAAGCAAAAGTCTGGCCGGTGCCCCCGGCGATATCCACCACATGTGTATCCAGCAGCAGGGCCGCTGCATCGTGATAGTTTTTTTCAAATTCCCGGATATCTACGCCGGCCCTCATGCGGACCGCCTTAAGATACGGTTTACCAAAGCCGCAGCAGTACTCGGGGGTTTCACTGCCATGAAACTGGAGCAGATCGAGCGGGACTTCGCGTACAGTTGCCATGACCGTGTCAGCGTCGGCATCGACAAACAGGCCGACTTTACAAATAAATGGCGGTAAGGACTTGATTATAGCCGTGGCTGTAACGGCATCAACTCGGCGCGGGCTCTTTTCATAAAACACCAGGCCGATGGCGTCCACTCCAGCTTGCGCCGCGCTGATCGCGTCTTCAGGCCGGGTGATACCGCAAATTTTTATCCGCACTCGTTCCATACTGTTTGCTCGGCATGCTGTATGTAAAGATTTTGACTCATCTATAATAGCAAAGGCCAACTGCCGGGGGCAGGTTTCGGGATCCCGTATGTTTCAGGATATTCAACCCGCGTCAGATACAAACCGCTCGCCGGGGCCGTAACACCACCTTTGGTTCTGTCCCGGGCCTCCAGAATCTGTCTCACCCAATCGATAGCTTGCTTCCCTGATCCTATTGCCATCAGCACACCGGCAATGTTCCTTACCATGTGTTGCAGAAAGGCATTGGCGGTAATTTCGATGACAACATATTCACCGGAGCGAAACACTTCCAGTTTTTGAACTTCCCGTATCGGAACCTTGGCTTGACAACCGGCTGCGCGGAATGAGGTGAAATCATGTTCGCCAATGAGATCAGATGCTGCCACGCGCATCAGGTCCACGTCCAGCGGCCAGTGTTCCCATGAGACCAGATCGCGATTCAGCCCTGGTCGTGTCGGCCGGTTAAGAATTATATAACGGTAGCTTCTTCTGAGCGCCGAGTAGCGGGCGTGAAAGTCATCGGCAATGGGTTGCACCCACAACAAACTGATGTCCGCGGGCAGATAGGTGTTGCTGCCAGCGACCCAGGCATGCACCGGCCGCACTGAGTCCGTTTCGAAGTGAATCACCTGATTCAAGGCATGCACACCGGCATCCGTCCGGCCGGCGCAATGCACCCGCACTTCATGGTCCGCCACTCTGGTCAGGGCCGATTCCACATGTTGCTGAATGCTGGTTGTATGGTGCTGGTATTGCCAGCCTGAGTAGCGGCTACCACAATATTCAAGGACGGCCGCTATCTTCATGAATCTAGGCGATACAGCAAGTTATCAATCTACTGGTGGGTTATAGGCTAACGGGAATATGGTATATATATAAAAGCAACCCGTGCTTCAGTTTGCATCAGCAGGGTGAAATATATTTCGCGTGCGACTCTGGCAACCTGCTGGGCACGATGTAGTTGATTCCGACAACCAGCGTTAACCCAGTTTAGCTGGATTGTCGCACCGAAGGCACTATTTCACTTGCTGCAGTAATTCCTTTGCAGTCGCTTTCTGTTGGGCATTGCCTTCCTGGATGATCTCTTTCAGTATGTCCTGGGCGCTGTCTTTGTCACCCAGTTCCACATAAGCCTTCGCCAGATCGAGTTTGGTGGCGATTTCATCTTCCGCTGATTGCTCCTGTGCATCCGCGGAACGCGGCACGAAGACGGTATGATCATCGTCTTCGTCTTCATCCTCTTCGACCTCCATTTCGATTTCAGGTATTTTCAGAGTAGCTTCCATATCCAGGTCAAAACCTCCAGCCGCATCCTCACCACCGGTAAGATCAAATTCTATCCCGCTATCCCCATCGTCGCCTGTATCCAGTTCCAGTGAAGGTTCACTATCGCCGGAATCGCCAATACTCAGATCAATTTCCAGACCGCCTGAATCGGGTGCTTTTGTTTTTCCTTCCAACTCGGAAAGGCCCTGGTCTTCATCGTTGGCGGAGACGCCAGCTTCAAATTCAATAACATTATCTTCACCCGGTGTCTCTAATGTCATGCCGCCGATATCCAGTTCCATAGAATCCTCTTCGCCGGCGGGCACATCCAGCGCGGGCGTTTCTATCCCGCCTATATCAAAATCAAGTGAATTATCATCTTTTTCAGCGACCGGGGCAGCCGCATCAATCTCCAGTAACTCATCCGCATCAGCGCCAGCGCTGGTCGCGGCGGTGACATCCAGCAAATCCTCTTCGCCACTCAGAGTGCCCGCATCAGCGTGGGCCGTAACATCGAGCAGGTTATCGCCGCTCTGAAATGATATATCCAGCAGGTTTTCAGCCGACGCATCCGAATCGGAGGTTATATCCAGCAGCATTTCCTCGTCACCGGGTTTTTCCATTACCGGTTCAGGTTCCAGGCCTACCGCAGCGGTAACATCAAGCAGATCTTCGTCCTGGTCTGTGGAAATATTAGCTGTTGATGCGGCCGCGGTAAGATCCAAAATATCATCGCCTGCGGTAGCTTTTTTAGTGGCCGGCACATCAGTCGTATCACCCAGATCAAAATCCAGATTCATGTCCACAGCCGCGGCTTTCGCCGGTTTTGCTTCTTCACCCGCGGTCAGATCCAGCACGCCACCGCCAGCTCTTCCAGCGGACGCCGCCGCTTCTTCCACGCCACCTGCCTCGAATAAGGCTCGGCTGGGTGACATCTCCGACCACATGGCGACAGCCATATCCCAATGCGGGCCAGCACCGTTGACCTTTTCATTCAAGACCCTGGCGGCATCTTCATATTTCGCCTTATCGCCGGAGGCATAAAATACTTCCAGTAATTTAGTGTGAAAATCCAGATTATCCGGATTCCCCGTAATAGCATCGCGGACAAACTCTTCCGCCTGATCGAAATGTTCATAAGCCAGAAAGACATTAACCTCGGCCAATGGATCTTCTTCCGGCGCGGCCGGTTGTTCCGCTTCCGGTGGCGCGGCAAATACGGTCCGGCCAGCAGCGGCCTGTGCCTCCACCTCGGCTTCAGCCTCACTTTCAGGTAGTGCAGCGTCCCTTTCCACCTCATCAGCCATCTCCTCCGGGGCCACGGTGGCTTCTTCAGTAGCGGATTCCTCATATTCTGCCACCGCCACATCATCCGATCCCCTGCCCTTGCGCCTGGAGATGAAAACAAATCCTATAATAATCACAAACAAGCCGCCGCCAACAGCGGCGACGATCATGATATTTTCTATGACCATACCGATGATCTGGTCGACGATACCCTGTGGCGCTTCACTTGGCGCAGGTTCTGGGGCTGGTTCACTGACTGCGGCTGGCTCAGCTTCCGCCGGGGTCTCGGCGGTGGAAACTTCGGCCTCTCCAGAAGCGGCAGGCGCCGGTTCCGTGGCCTCCTCCGTTGCCACCTGCTCTTCAGCGACAGCGCTCGTGTCTGGCGCAGGTTCTTCCGCAACCTCCGCGGGTGCTGCCGCTTCGGCCGGCTGTTCTTCTGCTACCGGTGCTGCTGTTTCCGCAGCCTGTTGCTGTAATGATGCCAGTTCGTCACTTTTCAGAGTGAGTAACCGGTTTAAATCCTCCAAATCCTTGATGATGCTCTCTGCTTCCGTGAGTTTATCTTTTAGTTCGAGATTTTCCTGAGACAGAGCCTCAATTTGTTCATTGGCGAGAGTCAGAGAGGCATCCGTAGCGCCAGCGCCCGCAGCGGTACCGGCATCACCCTGAGTAGTGTCCGCACCCGCCTCTGATGGCGCCACCAGACGTAATTCCGTGCTTTCTTGTGCTACGACCTCGGTCGAGTCACCGGCAGCCTCCTGAGTCGCTGAAACAGGCCGAGTCGGTGTTGTAGCCGGCAACCCCTGGTTCCCCTGCCACATGGCGTTTTGCGCATTGGCTTCAGCAATGGCTTCAGCCTGTGACAAGCTCAATACCTCATCGCGATCCGGTATGCGTAATATCTGGCCGCGTTTCAAGCCATTGATGTTATTACCCACAAATGCCTCAGGATTGGCTCGCTGTAAGGCGATCATCATCTGCTGTATGCTGATTGTTGCATCAGCCCGCGTGGTTGAGGCGATCGACCACAGGGTATCAGAAGCGCCAGTCGGTCCATATTCTCCTTGATTGTACCCTCCGGTTGTGCCTGCTTCGCCTTCGCCTGCATCTGCGGAGACTGCTGGTGCGGACTCAGTTCCGCCAGTCTCGGTGACTGGTTCAGGCGCTGTGACAGCGGGTTCCGCGACCACCGATCTTCTGACTGTTGGGTCGTACAGTGGCGGGTCGAGTAATACAGTGAATTCCCTTAATAATCTGCCATTTGACCAGTCTGCCTCGACAAGAAAATTCAGATAGGGTTCGCGGACAGGATCAACGGTGAAGACGCGGATGAAATCGGGACCGGACTCAGTTTCATGCACTTCAAACTTCAAGCTGCTGAGAATAAACTGGCGGTCGATCCCGACCCGTTGAAACGACTCCACATCCGCTAATCCGATATGCAGGCTTGAGAGTTCTTCAGCGGTCGCGGACAACAACTCGATACGTGCTTCAAACGGCTGATTTAAACCCGATTCAAGATTAAGCTGCCCCAAACCAAACGCACTGACCACGGCAGGCATGGCACATAACAATGTTATAAGTACATTTCTTATCCGTTTCATTCTTACTACCAGTTCTCTATAGCTAGCGTGGATCAATCAATAGTGAATATTCACGAATCAGATGGCCTTTGGACCAGGTTACTTCCAGCGAGAAATTCATTACCGGTTCCTTGACTACATCCCGGCTGGTGATGCTGATGTAATGGCCATTCTCGTTTTCCTTAATTTCATATTTCAAGTTTGGATTGTCATTAATTCTGACCTGCAAACTG
>JACVQI010000012.1 GCA_015661095.1 Gammaproteobacteria bacterium | reverse complement strand
TGGAGGATTTCGCGACGCTCAACCGGATCATGGCGGACTATTTCCCGGAACCCTATCCGGCGCGAGCCGTGGTCGGTGTGGCCCGGTTACCCCGGGAGAGCCGGGTGGAAATTGATGCGGTGTTGATCCTGCGTGATTAGTTTCCGCCTCATCGCCAGGCATGAATAAATCTTCCAAATTGTCGTTGTCGATCGACAGGCTGCCGGGTGTCGGCGACAAGCTCAAGCAGAAGCTCCAGCGGCTGGGCATTGAGAAGGTGCAAGACCTGTTGTTTCTGCTGCCTAACCGTTATATCGATCGCACCCATCTGACACCCATCGGCGCCTTGCGTCCGGGCCAGACCGCTTTGGCCCAGGGCAACATCGAATTGAGCCAGGTGAAATTCGGCAAACGGCGTTCCCTGCTCTGCCGTCTCAGCGATGGTACCGGCGCCCTGCAGCTCCGGTTTTTTTATTTCTCCAAACAACAGCAGGCGAAGTTGACCCGGGACGCACTCGTGCGTTGTTGGGGCACTGCTCGCCGCAGTGGCGGGATCCTGGAGATGGTCCACCCGGAATACCAGCATATTGTCCCCGAACAGGCCGATGTCGTTGAGCAGACTTTGACGCCGGTTTATCCCGCCACCGAGGGACTGACCCAGGCCCGGTTACGGCGCTTGACCGATCAGGCGGTCCGCTCACTGGCCAACGAAGCGCAGCGACCGCTGGAGTTGCTGCCCGAGGAAATCCGGCGGGACTTCACCCTGCCGGATCTGCTCACCGCCCTGCGCTACGTGCACCGGCCGCCGCCGGACGCCGATACCGAAGCGCTGCTGGCCGGCAATCATCCCGCGCAACAACGGCTGGCTTTCGAGGAATTGCTGGCTCATCATCTGAGTCTGCTCAGCTTCCGCCGTAAAATACACCGGCACAGCGCGGCGCCATTAACTCTGACGGCGCAGCGTAAACGTGATTTTATCCGGCAATTGCCGTTCGAGCTGACCCCGGCCCAGACTCGGGTGCTGAAAGATCTCGAGCGGGACCTGGCCGGACATACGCCGATGTTGCGTCTGGTGCAGGGCGACGTCGGTTCCGGCAAGACCGTGCTGGCGGCGCTGGCGGCGCTGCATGCGATCGATAGCGGCTATCAGGCCGCGATCATGGCGCCGACAGAACTGCTCGCGGAACAGCATTATCAGAATTTCTCAAACTGGTTTTCTAAGCTGGGTGTCGCGGTCACATTATTAACCGGCAAAATTAAGGCCGCGGACAGAAAAAACCGGCTGCGGGATTTCGCCGGCTCCACGCCCGTCATTGCTATCGGCACCCACGCTCTGTTTCAGGAGCAGGTCGTATTCGGTCGGCTGGGGCTGATCATCGTGGACGAACAGCACCGCTTTGGTGTGCATCAGCGGCTGGCGTTGCTGGAAAAAGGCGCGGCGCTGGCGACCTTTCCGCATCAACTGATCATGACGGCCACACCCATCCCACGAACCATTACCATGACTGTCTTCGCCGATCTGGATATCTCGGTGATCGACGCGTTGCCGCCGGGCCGGCTTCCGGTCAACACCGTGGTCCTTGCCAATGATAAGCGGCCCGAGCTGATAGCGCGCATCGCCGAGGTCTGCCGCCAGGGTCGGCAGGTTTACTGGATCTGCACCCTGATTGAGGAATCCGACGCCATCCAGTCTCAGGCCGCGACAGACACCTATGACAACCTCAGGACACTACTGCCTGATCTAAGGATCGGGCTGATCCACGGCAAAATGAAAAGCCTGGAGAAAGACCGTGTCATGACGGCCTACAAGGCTGCGACCATTGATCTGCTGGTCGCGACCACGGTGATTGAAGTCGGTGTCGACGTACCTGCCGCCAGCCTCATGGTGATCGAAAACGCTGAACGGCTGGGCTTGTCGCAATTGCACCAGTTGCGCGGTCGGATCGGCAGGGGCCAGGAGCGGAGTGACTGCATTTTATTGTACCAGCCGCCGCTATCGGATCTGGCCATGACCCGGTTGGCGATCATGCGCTCGACCACGGACGGCTTCGAGATCGCGAACAAGGACATGGAATTGCGCGGACCCGGTGAAATTCTCGGCACCCGGCAATCAGGACTGCCGGAATTGCGCGTTGCTGATCTGCTGCGGGATGCAGGGTTGATCCCGGCCGTGCAACGCGCGGCCCGGCTGATCCAGGAACAATATCCGGACCGAGTGGAAGCATTGATCAGCCGCTGGCTCACGGACCGGCAGCGCTATGGCAATGTCTGAAGGCGGGCACCAGTCGCCGCATAAAATTATCTGACAAGCCCGCCATGGCAACCCTATAATCCCGGCTCGATGCACGACGACTCACAAACAGGCACACATCGGTTACCGGATTATTTGCGCGTTGCCCTCGCGCGGCTAGCGGCGGTCCTGCGCGCTGGCTGGCTCAACATCCGCCAGCAGGCACCTGTATACGCGTACCGCATGACAGACTGGCTCGTGAGCACGCTGCAAACGTACTGGACGTTGGCCAGACAATGGTTGCCAGTCTACTGGCGTAGCGCCAGCCGCTGGTTCAGGGTAAACGCGCATAACCTGTGGCTGACGACCCGTCACTGGTTCAGAGATGGCTGGACCAGGAGCGTGAACTGGTGGCGGCGCTACGAACCTACGATCAGGGATCGCGCCTGGCAATATACCCTGTTGATGCGGCTCGATAAACCGGTCGGCTCATGGCTGTTATTGTGGCCGACGCTGTGGGCGCTGTGGATTGCCGCCGACGGCCTGCCGACACTGCACCTGCTGCTGGTGTTTAGCGCCGGTGTGTTTCTCACCCGCTCCGCCGGTTGCGTCATGAATGACTATGCCGACCGTAATTTTGATCGGTTTGTGGCGCGCACCCGCAACCGGCCCTTAACCACCGGCAAGGTCAGTACTCGAGAGGCCTGGTACTTGATTGCGGTGCTCTTGACGGTGGCGTTCCTGCTGGTGCTGACCACCAACCGGCTGACCATCCTGTTGTCCTTCATCGCCCTGCCGCTGGGCGGCTTTTATCCCTTCATGAAACGCTATACCTACATACCGCAACTGTTCCAGGGCATGGCCTTTGGCTGGGGTGTACCCATGGCGTTCGCGGCCGCCAGCGATTCCGTGCCCAGGATCGCCTGGCTGTTATATATCGCCAATATTCTCTGGTCGATGAGTTACGATACCGTCTATGCCATGGTGGATCGCGAAGACGATAAGAAGATCGGCGTCAAGTCCACTGCGATTCTATTCGAAGATTCGGATCGCTTCTTTGTCGGTTTGATCCAGAGCATGCTGCTGCTGACGCTGGTGTTCGTCGGCGTGCAATTAAAATTCAGCTGGTATTATTATGCAGCCCTGGCCGTGGTGGTCGGGATCATTGTCCATCTCCAGTATCTGATCAAGGATCGTCTGCCGGAACGCTGCTTCCTGGCGTTCAGACGTAATAACTGGTTGGGGGCTGTTGTGTTCGCCGGAATCGTATTACACTATTACATCTCGGTTACGTACTGAACATGCCTAAAAACATTATTAATGGTTTATTGCCAGTAATACTATGTTCGCATCTGGCTATGGCGCAATCTCCGCCGGTTGCAACCGATGAGTCTCCCGCGACTACGGCGTCGGACAATGATCCGGTTATCAGCGAGTGCCAGCGGATCGGCGACAAGCTGGGCAGTGTTGAAATCGAGGAGTGCCTGGATCGCAAGCTCGTGGTGACTGACGGCAGGTCCGTGCTCGGCACCCCCATCCTCTACAAGGCATACCCACCCATACCAGACCAGCGCCTGCCCCTGGGCCGTGTGCTGCTGATTGGCGGGATCCACGGCGATGAATATTCTTCCGTCAGCATAGTCTTTAAATGGATGCGCACCCTGGATCAACATCATTCGGGGATGTTTCACTGGCATATCATCCCGTTGCTGAATCCGGATGGTTTGTTGCGCCAGAACTCGCAGCGCATGAATGAAAACAATGTCGATCTGAACCGCAATTTCCCCATGCGCGACTGGGAGAGCAGCACCCGGGATTACTGGATCAATACCACCTACCGTGATCCCAGATTGTTTCCGGGCCTGAGCCCGCTGAGTGAACCCGAGTCCAACTGGCTGGTGCAGGAAATCGATGCCTTTCAGCCGGATGTCATCGTCTCCGTGCATGCACCGCACGCCCTGGTCGATTATGACGGTCCCAAGAATGGCCCGCATAAGCTGGGCAAGCTGTACCTGCAACTGATCGGCACTTATCCCGGATCGCTCGGAAATTATGCGGGTGTCCAAAAGAAAATTCCGGTGGTGACGATCGAACTGCCCTATGCCGGGATTATGCCGACGGCGGGGGAAATTTCCGGGATCTGGGCCGATCTGGTGAAATGGTTAACGGACAACATCCATGTTAAACCATATAAGGTCGCTGGGGATTTATCTAATTAACTCAGAAGTTCCGCCAGTTTCAGAAACTAATTCAAAACCCCCCTAAGAAACAGTACCTTCATAAATGATCCGCCACTTGCCATCCAGTTCCATGCGCCAGTACTGGCGTTTTCTGAATTTGCGCTTGACGGAATCGCTGCGGTAATTCTGATCAAAGGTGACGACCAGGATATTCTGGCCGTCCGGGTAGGCGAACATGCTCGGTTCACGAATGTCGACTTCAATAAATTTTTTCCCCGAATTGACGCGCCGCTTGTAATCCACCCAGCCCTGATAGTCCTTGCCCAAACCCGCGTATTCTTTCGAATAATGGCTGAGATATAAATCGGTGTTACGGCTTTCCCAATCGCGTCGCCACTGTTCCAGGAAACTGGTGAACTGTTGCTGGCGTCGCTGCCATTCAGCAGCGGTGATCCAGTCGATATTTTTCGCCAGGATCACGGGCGTGCTGTCGGTATTGATATAGCGGGCCAATATTTTCAAATCCTGGTTACTAACGATAATACAGCCATCGCTGTCGCGCGGTGGCCGGCTAAAGGTGTTACTCGGTGTGCCATGCAGCCAGATGCCGTAACCGGTATGGCCATTCTTGCGATCCCAGGCGTTCGGGTAATTAATCGGAAAGGCCCCGTCACCATAAAAATCGGGCAACTGCCCGGCCGCGATGTACCCGGAGGCGAAATACACGCCGACGGGTGTTTTCTGGTCACCCTCTTCCAGCTTGCCATAACCATTTTTGCCGATGCTGACATAAAAATCCTGAATCAGTTTCGGCAGACCATTGACGTTCTCGAACAGATATAACCGGGGTTTATTCAAATCGACGATAATGGCGTATTGCTGCTGTTTATCCAATTGCACGAAGGCTGCCGGAATTCGGTCCTTATTGCTCATGGACAGATGATGCTGCCAGCGCGCTTTGGCCTCCTGCCGCAAGGCAACAATCTCTTGATAAGGCGCCGATGACAGGTTACCGAAATCCGTAATCGGACGGCTGCGCGACAGCAACAGATCGGCATAGACCAGCTGCGCGAGTTTGAAGTTGGGATTGAGGTTGACGAGATATTCCAGATCGGCGAGAGCAGCCTCGATCTTGTTGTTACGGATTTCATCCAGGGCCTGGATGAACAACGATTCGTTATCCAGCATCAGGCTTTTTGCAGCCGCTGACTGCGTGATCAAATCCTGGGGTAAACAGGGCCCGCACCAAATCAACAAACTGATGCCGAGGCCAGCCAAATACTTCGTTTTACCCATAAAATCGATATGCTGCGTTATCTGGAAACTCTTGTGGAAGTATTATTGTGCCGCAATTATACAAAAAATATCCACGAATTCCATAAGTTATGCTTATCTGGTGGTTTCTTCGGAGATGACCCAACGCCCGTTCTGCGAGCGTAACAACAGAGTTTTATCAACACTATCCTTATAAGATTCGGATTGGTAACTTTGCTTGAAGCTGACCTGGGCATATTGATCGTTGAGGAATTTGACCTTGGTTCCGGTCAGTTCAACCCGAATAAAACGTGGTTTACGGATTTTTTCCCGGCGCTGCGCCGCCCACGCTGAGTGGGAACTGCCGTCAGATGGCCGGAAGTCATCCGCATAAACGGATAAATAGCCTTCGACATCCTTGGCTGACCAATGCTGCGCCCATTGTTGTGCCACCGCCACCAGGTCCTGCTCGTTGGGTTTACTCGTTGGGGCCGGAGTGGCGGGGGTGGGCGGCGCTGCCGCAGCGACTTCCAATTGTGCCGTAGCTTGCCGGTTCTGCGTTTCGAGCGCGGTGCGCTCGCGTTGCAAACGCGCCAAATCGGTACTGATTTTTTCCAACTCAGCCTTGTTGTCTTGCACTTGGGCCTGGGCCAGGACTCGCTCCTGTTCCGCCTGGCCTGTCATTGCTGTGCGTTTTTGCTCGAGTTGGGATATTTCTCCCTGTAATTGCAGGAGTGTCTGTCGGGACTGATTCAATTGCTCTTCAGCCGCTGCTGCCTGTCTGTCCATGGAAGCTCGCATTTCCCTGGCTCGTTGCTCCAGTGCTGCCAGCTCCGTACGCTCCTGTACTGCCGCGGACCGGGCCGCGCTGGCCTGCTCTTCCGACTGCTGCTGTTCTGTCACAGACTGCTGGGCCGTCTTGTCTCGGTTTGCAGTTAATTGATTCAGTTCGTTGGTGATGGCCGTGATTTCAGTTCTTAGCTTGCTGATTTGAGCTTCGGCCTGCTGCTGTTCCAGCTGCGACTGTTGAGTGATCTGAACGGCTTGCTGCTGTACTCTGGTCAACTCGGCTTTAGCAGTCTGTGCCTGGGCGATGGCATCCCTTGCCTCCTGCTCAGCCTGCAACTGCTGCGTCTTTAATGTCTCGATGGTTTTATTGTGATTTTCCAGCTCCTGGCGTGCTGCCTGCGCCCGGTTCAACTCCACCTGTGTCTGGTTTTCGGCATTCTTGAGCGTCTGCGCCTGGCGATCGAGTTCGCATCTACCGGTGGCGGAGTCGCTGGTTCAGCATTCTTAATGGAAAACAGATCGCCGACCAACAACAATTTTTCCCGCGCCGAGGCATTGTCCTGATCCAGTTCCAACGCCTGATTATAGGCTTTGCTGGCCATTTTCGCGTAGATATCACCCAGATTTTCCTGGGCGGTGGCGTAACTGGGATGGGTGTTAATCGCCATTTGCAGGGCCTCACGGGCATTATTGAAATCACCCTGCTCGGCGTAAATTACCGCGAGGTTATTAAATGGTTCAGGTAATTCAGGATGCTCCTGTGTCAGACGGATGAAAATTTTCTTGGCATCATCCAGGTTATTCTGGCGTGTCAGGATCAGTCCTTTCAGAAACAGATAACTGACATTATCACGGTCATCGGTGAGGCTCTTATTGGTCAAGGTAAGTGCCTCGTCCAACTGGCCCTGTTTAATCAGCCCTTCTATTTGCTCAGTAGCGGTGGCGGCTATGGCCTGCTGCAGCGGCCATACTAATAGCGCCAGCAGGGTACTATTGATCAGTAAAATTTTAATTCTGTTAAACATTTCAGCCTATTCAGATAAACAGTCAATGGTCGATTATGAATACCCGGAATAGCGAGTCCGTCTGCAATCATGGCGCCGTGGCCAGCATGCCGATCTTACTACATTCCACTGGTACATACCGGTACCGGGACGGATACCCCTTGAACACCAGGGCCAGTGTATCGGGATTCATGCTCAGCCGGACGTCAACCCAGTATACCCTTTTGCCATCGTCGTATGGAACTACGATCGGCTGGTATCCCTGCTGCTTCAACTCCCCGATACGCTCATTCAACTCATCATGGCCGCTGTACAAGCCCAGGGAAATTGCACTCTGCATTTCGCCCTTGCTGATAAGACGGTAATCCTTGACGCCCTTGTCCTTGAGGTCGCTCATGAGGTCCCGCGCATCATGACCGGATTCCTGCGGGGCCAGGTAGATCCAGAATAATTGCCTGCCCTTTTCGTCACTAAAGCGGATATTGGTTTCCGCCCGCCTTGAATTAAACCAGTCGCCAATACCGGTTGCCAGAATTTCTTCTTCGATAGGACCAAAGGTGTAGCAGAAAAAGTTGCCGGGGAGAGTATCCATGGTCACCGTGGTGATTTCAGGCAAATCGGCAACCAGCTGGTTATCGGCAGGCAGGACGAATATGGATTCACTGCCAGACCCGGCAGCAGCAGTCTTTTGGTAAATTTTCGGCTGGGGATCGCCTTCCGTGATTAATTTCAACGTCTGCGCCTCTGCGGCCGGATGGATGTCGGTAACAGCATTCCGCCGGTCGAGCTGGATCTGGCGATCCAGTTCCCAGCCGAAATAGACGACATTCAGCAACAGAAAAACGATAAATACCCATCTCACCTGGTGTGCTCCACCTGCAGTGCCAACCCGTGTAAAACCAGATGCGGATCATAGCTGAATTCATCCTGTAATAAGGCATTGATCCGTTCACCATCGCCACCGGTGATGATGCAAGCCAGTTTCCGTCCGTGTTGTATCTTCATGTCCGCGATGGCATGCTCAATCAACGCTACGATCGCCCGGCCAGCGCCATTATTGACACATTCCGTGGTCGATCGGCCGAATTTCAAATCGAGACCTTGACCGGTCTCAAGCTTGATGCCACTGGTTGCGCTTGTGAGACGGTCCTGCATCAGGTTCAGACCAGGTACAATCAATCCCCCCAAATGCCGGCCGGATTTTGCTACACCATCAATGGTCACGGCCGTGCCGCAATTGACTACGCATACCGGCGCCCGGTAACGATTCCAGGCGGCCACCACTGCCAGCCAGCGATCGATACCTAACTGCGTAACGTCCCGATAGGCGTTAGTCACGCCGCGGCTGCGCCGTTTGACTTCGACAAATACCGGGGCCAGGCCCCATTGCTTCTTGCTGGCCGATGCGATCCTGTCACCGACCAGTCGACCCGCCACATTGGCGATATAAACCTGTTCGGGTGGCTGGTTACCAGGAAGGCCGTGGCCCAGCAACACCCGCAAATTCAGATCTTTGTGTATGACTGCCCGCGGCTCACGCAGTTGCCCGTTGACCAGGCACGCCCATTTGATGCGGGTGTTACCGATATCGATTAACAGTTTCACTCCAGGCTCCGCAAACTTAACTCACCTCCGGCGAACTGGTGTTTTCTGCCATTGATAGACATGGCTAACATGCCGTTATTTTCAATACCCAGCACACGGCCATTCAAGGTTCGGTCGGGAAAGACCAGACTGGCCTCCTTGCCCACGAAAAGATCCAGCCTGCGCCATTCATCAATAAACCGGGAAAATCCATGTCGGTCGAATTCGATCAGCATGCCAATAGTCGCGCTGATGATCGCCGCCACCAGTTGGTTGCGCGATGGTAATGTCCGCACCAGTCTGGAAATGTCCGTAAAGGGCTGACCTATCAGCGCATGCACCTGCTCGGGAATTCGGACATTGATACCGATACCGATCACGATATCGCAATGACTTGTGGTGATGCCTCTCGATTCGATCAGGATACCGCCTAATTTGCTCCCCTGGCTGACGATATCGTTAGGCCATTTCAGCCCCAGGCCTTCTACACCACACTGCTGCAAGGCCCCGGCCACCGCGACACCAGTCGCCAACGACAATGCCGTGAAGGAGTTCGGGTAAGTATCGAAATGCCACCCGATGGACAGATAGATACCACCGCCCAACGGTGACACCCAGGTTCTGTTGTCCTTGCTCCCTTTACCAGCCGACTGATATTCAGCCAGTACGACATGACCATGTATGTTTTCACGGGGTAGTTTATCCATCAGGTATCTGTTGGTCGATTCCGCGACAAATGCGACCTCCAGGGTGGAGATCCTGGTTTGCATGGCGGTAGCCAGCATCTGCCTGATGCGAGTGACGTCCAGCAAGTCCATGGGCTGGGACAGACGATAACCTTTCCGCTTTACTGAAAAAATATCCAGACCATAGCCACGCAATGACTGGACCTGTTTCCAGACCGCCATCCTGCTCACGCCCAAAGCTTGCGCCAGTTTTGTACCGGAATGAAATTTGCCATCCGCCAGAAATTCCAACAAGGCCTTTTTTTTGTTCATGCGTCAATGATCAATAGTACGAGCGTAAGCGCGTATTGTACTATTTGTTCGGCATTGACGCCTCAACGCAGCGGCAATATGGACCGGTACTGTAAATAAAAAAGCGGGTTGTTTAACCCGCTTTATCGTGTTATCGGTGCTTTTATCAAATCCAGGAATCTTCTGCCTTCAATCAGACAGGGATGCACCGTGGTGTTATATTCGAATTCATTGCTTATGTGCTTTTCATTCAGCAACCTCTGTATGCGATTCAACCAGGAATCCGGAGCGGTCGTTTGATAACAACGCTTACCACTAATCTGCTTTTTGCCGGGTTTAAGGATTTTATTGTTGCTGGCTGCAATGGCTTACTTGAAAAAAGACCGGGACTACAATCAGTTACAGGGGTCATCGGTGCTGACCGGGAATTGTTGACAGCCTCAGGCTGGAATTGGTAACTGCATACAAGCCTGGGGATTGGAGCGCCTTATGCAATCCCTGCCGAGCCGACTGTTTCCTGATAATTCATGAAGAGACAGCCTGCAGAAATTCCTACTTGTCGTTGTCTTTGTCGATACCCCCAATATCAAAGAAATTGTCAAACGATTTGTCCTCAACCGCGTCTTTTCTGATGGTGGCATCCTCTTCCGGTAAGTTGAAATTACCCGGCATGAGGGTTTCATCCTCTTTGTCAGCGTTATTTTCCGGAGGTGCCGCTGCCAACGGTTGCGGAGCAGGCGTACCGTGAGGTGGTGTTTTAGCTTCGCTGTCATGGCCAGGCATCAAAGTCTCATCTTCCATAACGTAGGCTTCTTGCTCCTCAGGTAGCTCCGCTTTAGCCGGAGTCCGTGATTCATAGCCGGGAATCAGGGTTTCCTCTTCGGAATCCATATCCTGACTTGCATCCTCTGCTGCCTGGCGAGCGTCTTTTGAAGCCTGCGCATTCGCCATGCTCTCGCTACCCAGATCAAAATTCAGATCAAATTTATTGTCGGCAGCAAATCCCGCCCCCTTCATTTCGGTGGCTTCTGCTTCATCTGGAGATTGTGCCGCCAGCATGGTTTGTGACACAACGGTCATACCGGCATCGACCATCTCCGGCATGGCGAATTCGAACTCAAACTTATGCAATCTCACCTTGTCGCCGTGTTTTAACCTCACTTCGCTGGTGATCGGAACATCGTTGACGAACGTCCCGTTGATACTGCCCTGATCGACTATCCAATAAGCATAATCCTTATACTCGATTAAGCTATGCCGTCTGCCGATGGTTGATTGCGGGATGACAAAATAGTCGAGATGTTCGGTATCCATACCTGCAACACGCCCAAGCATGGTGGGCTTCTTGCCCAACTTGTAACTGCTTTGGGCTGTATGGCCGTGAATATCATTCAGATACGCCTCGGTAACAAATTCATCTCCGGCAACGGTGGCCCCTGCACCATGGCTTCGGCGCAATAACAATATTAATATCGCCAGGACCGCCAGTATCAACATCGCTGCCGCGACTATCATAATCATGGAACGGATGCGTTCCTCTCTGTCCATGGCTGGCACGGACTGGGCGGGGACCTCAATGATAACCTGTGGTGGTGGAGCCGGTGCCGATGCTGACTGCGGTTCAGCGGAAGACACTGCCTTAGGTGGCTCTTGGATGATGGTATGGATTTGTTCGAAGACGTGGCCCAGGTCCTCAGCCTGCAAGGCGCGATAATATTCTCCACCCGATTCCTGCGCCAGAGACTGTATCAGACGGAAATCGGCATCTTCAGTAAATGCGATACCGAAAATCCTGATCCCGGCATCAGCGGCATCCGGTGCCAGGCTCTCTCGTAACCATTTGCTCTTGTCAAGATCCTGCTCGGCATTGCCGGTATCGACAATCCCGTCGGTCATGAACACTATCAGTTTCTGGGCAGTCCCACTGCCGTTGTTCTTAAGCTCGTATATCGCCCTTTCCATCGCCGCCGGGCTGTCGGTGAACAGGCCCCGATAGGTGACCCGGTCCAGGCTTACCAACAATACGTCCCGATTGGCAAGATTAACCTGGGTCAAAGGCACCACCAGACTGACGTCCTGATCGAAAACAATTATCGCCAGCCGGGTTGATTCATCCAGACCACTGATAAATTCCGTGACGACCTGCTTGGCCAGAAAGCCTGGATCGTTCTGGCGCATGCTGCCCGAATTATCGAGCACCAGGATGATATCTTTCTCCAGCTCATTATCGCTGTCAGCATCGATTACTCCGCTGACAGCCGGATTTATATCCGCTGCCTGATTGTTGTCTGCGGAGATTTGCTGCGCATCACTCCCAGCAGCAGAGTCCGCCTGTGCCCAGACGACGGACCGTATGCCCGTTATCATCAGCAGGAGCGATAAACAGCAGAAAATTTTCAGGTGTCTGCGCAACATAATGGATTGTTTTTTTAAGTTCGCCATTATAAAACGAATATAGGGAACACTACTATCGCAACCGCCATTTAGCTATGAGCTGTTGCTATGGGGCGGCCTCCATCCGAACACCATTCGCTCCAGGAACCGGCGTAAAGCCGCGGAGCAGGCAGCCCGGCGTGAACCGCAGCCAAAATATCATGACAGGCCGTCACGCCTGAACCGCAATAAAATACTGCCTGTTCCGGGGAAACCCCCGCGTATAAATCCAGATACAACTGCTTTAGACGTTGCGGCGGGAGAAACCTCCCTTCGGCATCGAGATTATGCTTCCAGTAATGATTAATTGCCCCGGGAATATGCCCGGCTATCGGATCGATTGGCTCCTGCTCGCCGTGATACCTGGTTGGCTCACGCGCATCAATCAATCGGGGTGTCGATGCAACTTTGTCAATTTTCACCACCCAGTCCTGTTGTGGTTCGCCATGAAAATGGGTTTTTGGATTGCGCCGATCGAGCTGTTCAGTTACGAATCCGGACCGGCTCCAGGTCTGCCAGCCCCCCTCCAGCACACAAACGCCTAAATGCCCCATATATCTCAGCAACCACCACAAACGGGCAGCCACTGTACCGAAAGACCCATCATAGGCTACCACCTGAGAATCATGGCTTATACCTAAAGTAGAAAATAAATCATTCAATCGCTCTGGCGTCGGCAGGGGGTGGCGCCCGTGGTCTGTAACTGGCGGTCCGCTTAGATCATGTTTTAGATCTGCGTACACGGCCCGGTGTATATGCTCATCGAGATAGGTTCGGTAGCCGGCATTACTGTCCATCAAGTCATACCGACAATCGATGAAAATCCAGGCAGGATCGTCAAGGTTTTGATTGAGAGTATCGACAGTAATGAGGGTTGAATACATTTGTGATGGATAGAATTTATCAGCGGGCCGGCTTTGCAAATATACACTATTTATTTGCTCGCTAACTCCGGCAATGTTGAAAACAGCAGCCAGTGGCTGCAAGTGCCGTAGTATCATGCTATTTTCATATAATGTCATTGTCCGTGAAATTAATTACCTATCCAACTCTCCTGCTGCTCATGATGACATCCAGCTCCTGCACAACCTTATCTTATTACCAGCAATCCATATCCGGTCACCTGGAAATCATACGAAAAAGCAAACCGATTGCACAGGTATTAACGGAAAATGGTATAGCGCCAGAATTACGGAAGAATTTGCAACAGGCGATTGCGATTAGAAAATATGCCAGTGCCGTATTACTGCTGCCGGATAATAGCAGTTACAGCAGCTATGTGGATCTTGGCCGCCAACATGTCCTCTGGAATATAGTAGCCACACCCGAATTCTCACTCGAGCCACTGAGTTGGTGTTATTTAATCGTCGGTTGTCTTACCTACCGGGGATATTTTTCCAAGGCCGAGGCAGCCATACATGCACAGGGATTGAAAGATGAAGGATACGACGTACACATCGCTGGTGTGACTGCCTATTCCACACTCGGCTGGTTCGCCGATCCGGTAATCAATACCATGCTGCAATATGACAGCGCTTTTTTAGCCAGAGTGATCTTTCATGAGCTTGCACATCAGCTGGTCTATTTCGCTGACGACACTGAATTTAACGAGGCCTTCGCCGACATGATTGCGGAATATGGCGTCAGGCGCTGGTTGCAGGATAATAATCTGACTGATGACCTGGCGGAATTTGAACAAACCCTGGCCAGGGAAAAAGAATTTGATCGTCTTGTTTTTAAATACAAGGCGGAACTGGAAATTCTGTATCAATCCAACCAGGATGCGGATCACATGCGACGACAAAAGCAGGCAGTTTTCGAAAAAATGATTCATGATTTCGAACAATCGCGTTCATCCTGGCCGGGAGCGGATGATTACAAAATGTGGTTCAATTCAGGAGTGAATAACGCTAAACTCGCCCTGGTCTTGACTTACAAAGATCTGGTGCCAGCCTTTAATGAAATGTTAATCTGGCATGGAAATGATTTGCGACAATTTTATCAGGCAGTAACCAGACTGGCTGACTGCGATAAAACATCTCGCCGTCAGTTTCTGGCGTCAAATTTGCTTAAATATGAATGTTGATTAATTTACCACCAGATTCAGAAAAAGACTCTAAATGCCAATAAGTTGCCCGCCAATATAAATTTCGTAATATAATGTGGTTTTAACAAGCATCGGTTTAATTACAGCTTGTTTTTTATGACCTGTTTTCACAGAAAATCAATAAATTAAGTCAATTTTGTGAAACCGATCTCATAATCGGTAACACAGAAAAAACAGGTTTAAGATAAAATTTTTGCTATTTAGCCAAGGGATTTCCAGTTATCTATGCTCAACAAGTTCTTCGCCAAACCCGTAGAGCTAAAAATCGGGGAACAGACATTTAAGTTCAGCTCTATCAACGACTTTGATTTTTGCATGACGGGCAGAACTTCCGTACCATCCAAAAAAATCATCGAGATGGTCAAATTTACTGCGGATCAGCTCAAGAATGAGGCCAAGACCATTAAGGATATTGAAAAACGGTTCGTCTCCATCTTGTCTAAATCCATTGAAGATACAGACAGTATTAACCGTGCCATGCGGGAACTCGATCCACTCATTTTTTCACAAGACCATTCCTGGCGGCAGATTATCTCCGCCCTGAATGCGGGAGATGAGGAACTTAATCCATTCAGGCGTCTGGCACTGGTTAAATACATGCAATACCTGTCTTCACGCCAGGAAATTATCAAATACCTGTATTCCGATAAGAAAAAACTTTCTCAGGAACCGAATGATTCCATATCCTCATCCGCGGAATTCAAAGATACCATCATACTGGATAACACTTTGGTGGAAGGCAGTGCTGATGGTAAAGATCATGAAGTAGAACGTATGCCCAAGGGCGAAGTAGTCACAGTAACCCTGAAGCCAAACGAAGAGATAGAGATCCTGTTATCCAAGCACGTCTGTAAATTATCTTATAAGGATAAATTAGAATTTACAGACCAATCAGGCCGTATTTACAAGTTACACAAAGGTCGTAATGTAGTCGGCAGAGACTCCGCCAGTAATATCATCATGGAACCGAGATTGAGAGATATTTCCAGATTACATCTGGTGATAGAATATTTTGGCGAAAACACCGTACAATTAACCGATTTATCCTCTCACGGAACCTCTATCCCCCGCCGGTTTGTCGAGCAACATTCCGGTTAAAATTAATTTTTAATTCTTTCCCGCCAAGAACCGCAAGGAATTATATCTATATAGATAGCTGTTATATTTGCTCTGTATTTATTTTGTTATGATTTGCGAATATGTTGAAAACTGCGCAGGAACAAAATGCACATCAGATTTGTAAAGAAAATAAAGGCAGACGGCAATCCTTGCCGAAAATGCATTGAAGTAGAGCAACGGCTCAAGGACGCCGGGCTGCTATCGAGAATTGATCAGATAGTCGTCGCGGATGAAGCTGATCCCCAGAGTGAAGGCATGCGTCTGGCCAGAGAATACAAAGTCGAAACAGCGCCGTTTTTTATCGTGGAAAATGAAGTCGGTGCAACCGCGGTCTATACCATATACTTTAAATTCCTGAAAGAAGTCCTGCAGCTGGATCCAGCCCAAAAGCATCAAGTTGCCTAATGCCAGAATGGGTTAAGGCCATGCCCACTGGTTCTTTTTCGAAGGATCAGTATACCGGCAGCTCAAGGTCCCTGAATAAGTCATCCATCTCACTCGCCGTCTGGCATTTAACTGCGGTATCGACGACTGCCCTGGTCAAGTGTGGGGCGAAGCCCTCGATGAATTCATACATATAACCCCTGAGAAACGTACCACGCTTGAAACCTATCTTGGTCGTGCTGGATTCAAAAAGATGGCCGGCATCGATGGCGATTAAATCACCGTCATCCCCCGTATCGTACGCCATCCGCGCGATAATACCGATACCCAGGCCCAATCTGACGTAGGTTTTAATGACATCGGCATCGGTTGCCGTGAATACCACCTTCGGATCCAAGCCGGCTTTACGAAAGGCATTATCCAGTTGTGAGCGCCCGGTAAACCCAAACACATAGGTAACGATCGGATAGCCGGCAATCTGTTCCAGCGTTGGTTTTGCTACACTTGCCAGGGGGTGATTTCGCGGTACGACGATGCATCGATTCCAGCGATAACAGGGCATCATGATGAGGTTTTCGAACAGATCCAGGGCTTCCGTGGCAATGGCAAAATCTGCCACGCCTTTCGATGCCAGTTCCGATATCTGGACCGGAGTACCCTGATGCATATGCAGTGAAACCTCCGGAAATTTTAACATGAAATGTTTGATTACTCTGGGTAAGGCGTAGCGTGCCTGAGTATGTGTCGTGGCTATCGACAGACTACCTTTGGAGAAGTCACTGAATTCCTGGGCTATTTTCCGGATATTTTCAACCTCCCCCAGGATCCTGCCGGACTTTTCAATGATTGCTTGCCCGGCCGGCGTAATCTCCGTCAAATGTTTACCACTGCGACGAAAAATCTGAACACCTAATTCATCTTCAAGTAGCATGATTTGCTTGCTGATACCGGGTTGCGAGGTATACAGATCTTCAGCAGTCGCCGAGACATTCATGTTATGTCGCGCCACTTCCCATATAAATCGAAGTTGTTGTAGCTTCATATTGGCCGTATATGTGGATTTATTATAAAAATATAACTAATAATTACTTTTCAGTATAGTTTACTTGCCTTAAGGTACCAACCCTGAATTGATCATTTTAAGGAACATTCTAACTTGGAAATTACCTATACATTCGCAGGCTTTCTGGTCGGCTTTATTATCGGCATGACGGGTGTCGGGGGTGGCTCGCTGATGACCCCCATATTGGTATTCTTTTTTGGTATCAAACCTGCCATCGCGGTCGGTACGGATCTGCTGTACGCCGCGATTACCAAATCCAGCGGGATCCTGGTACATCACCGCAATAAAACCGTCGACTGGAAAATCGTTGGTTTAATGGCCCTGGGCAGTATCCCCTCGTCTCTGCTTTCAGTATTGATCCTGAAACAGATGAATGCCGCCGGCATAAATCATGATCGGATTATTACCCTGACACTCAGTGTGGCCCTGATCCTTACCTCCATGGCGCTGTTGTTCAAGGAACGGCTAAAGCAATTCAGTAAAGATGAATCGAGCACGGCAGTGCGTACACTGCATCAACGTTTCGTCAAACCAGTGACTGTTCTGGCAGGCGCCTTGATTGGCGTTCTCGTCACCTTTTCGTCGGTGGGCGCCGGGGCGCTCGGGGCAGCATTTTTACTTTTCCTGTATCCCCAGCTGCGGGCAATTTCCATTGTGGGAACGGATTTAGCCCATGCGGTCCCGATAACCACTATAGCGGGGCTTGGGCATGCGCACATCGGCACGGTCGATTATCTGTTATTAGGAAGTCTGGTAATTGGTTCGCTGCCAGGCATTTATCTGGGGAGTCATATGGGTAAATTATTACCTGACCGGATAATACGCCCATTACTTGCCTGTTTGTTATTGCTCATCGGCATCAGAATGGCGGTAGCATAAGCCCTAACGCGTGATTACCAGGAAGCCCACGCTACCCGCTACGGATTTTAAATCGCTAATGATAGTACCGGGATCAGACGTGCGCCAGCCGATAGTTCTCGATAATCGATGCCATGCGATCCTTCAACAATAACTTTTCCTTTTTTAATTTTTCCAGGGCAAAGTCATCCATGGGTTGAGAGCCAAGATTGGCTTCTTTGACCCTTTGTTTCAATTGTATGTGTTTATCATAAAGCCTTTTAAAATCATTATCTTCATGGAGTAACGAATTGACTATCTCTTGGTCGTGTTCAAACATATTATCCCCTCTGATAGTTTATGATGATGCGGGTTGGAAATTGCTTTAAGTATTGAAGCGCTGGATTCTGATTTAAATAAAGGCGAACCATCTGCTTAGGTTATGCGATGGTCGGCGAGATGTATTGGTAAGATTAATTTCATAATCCTTAACTAATAAATTTAGTGCAGAAACAGCAAGACCTCAAGGTTTGTTAGTAAAAAATATGGTGCTTTGCTAACAGATAAAACTTTGGTCTTAACTTTCAATACCTTAAAGGGGGATTCCTATCTTTTGGTCATTTCTGATTTAAATTTCGCGATTTCCTGAGCTCGCAAGTAATTTTGTCGAATATTTCAAGATAATCTATCTTCCTAATCGGTATGGTGCAGGATTCAGGGCGGGCGGGCTGCCGCAAATCATATCGGACACCAATTTGCCGGAACCGGCAGCCATGGACCAGCCCAGGTGGCCATGACCGGTATTTAGGTAGAGATTTTCAAAAGGTGTCTTGCCTATAACCGGAACCCCGTCACTAGTATAGGGTCGCAGTCCAGTCCACTCCAGTATTGAACCCCCATCACGAGCCTTTACAAGGTCTGGATAGATCCAGGTAACATGTCGGTACATATTTTCGATCCGGCTTTGCCTGAGTTTCAGATCGTAGCCACTCAACTCCGCTGTACCCGCAACCCGTAGTCTGGAACCTAGTGGAACCATGGCGATATGCATGGACTCGTCAACGACCGGGATCCTTGGGCCGCTATCTTGACCCCGGCCACTGATATCGATCGTCAGCGAATACCCTTTGATGGGCCGGACCGGCAAATTCAGGCCCACGGTTTTTGCCAGCAAAGTGCTGTAACTGCCGGCAGCCAGCACATAAACGTCGGCGGTATAGCTGCCAGTTGAGGTGGTAATGGAAGTAACATGGTTCGGCGTATATTCAAACCCTTCCACTTCAACCTGGTTGTGAAACTGTACGCCTTGCTGTTGCGCCTGCTGCGCAAGCGACTGGCAGAATTTGTGCGCATCACCTGATTCATCATCTGGATAATAGATGCCTCCCTGGATCGCTGATCCCAATGTGGTGAGTGATGGTTCCAAATTGAGAACTTCCGTTCTATCCAGCACTTGATAAGCTATCCCGAGTTCCGTATACAGCCCGGCCCGCTCGACTATTTCCATGAAACTCCTTTTATCGGTAAAAATCTTGATAGTGCCATTGGTATTTTCATCATAATGAAGCGCGTGGGTTTGTCTTAGTTCACGCAGCACCTGCAGACTGTAGGAAGCGAGCCGGGCATTTTTTTGCATATTTCGAAAAAATCGCTGCCGGTTGGAATTACGCAGAAAACTCAATCCCCAGCCAAACATGGATAACAGCGCCTGCGGCCGTACCAGAAAGGGTGAATTTTCATGACCCAGCCACCCCAGGGCCTTCCAGAAAATACCCGGTTGGTTCCATGGTTCCGACTGGCTGGGAGTCAACATGCCACCATTGGCGAAACTGGTATCCATGCCGGCAGCTTCGCGGCGATCGAATACCGCTACTTCGTGGCCTTGCCGGCTGAGGAAATAAGCCGTCGATACCCCGATCAAGCCGGCGCCGATAATGATAACCTTCATACGATCGTCAGCAATGCTTCAGTACAACTTTACCCAACTGGACACCGCTGCCGATATAGTGATGAGCCGCCATCGCCTCCTCCAGGTTGAATGTCCTGTCGATGACAGGTTGCAACTGGTGCCGCGACACAAATTCGAGCATGGCCTTGAATTCCCCGGGTGTGGACATGGTAGTGCCTTCAATTTTCAACTGTCGGAAAAATAGCCGGGCCGGGTCCGGTCCCTGACTCGGCTGACCCTGAGTGAAGCCGAAGATAATATATCTGCCGGCTGGTTTGAGCGAATTAAAACACGGCTGGAAGAGCGGTCCGCAATTGCCGTCTATTATGACATCCACTCCGTCATGTTTGCGGCATAACTCCTTGTGCCAATCCACGCGGGAATGATTAAAACCATCGCTGGCGCCTAATTCAATAGCCCGGCCAAGCTTTGCATCCTGGCTGCTGGTGACGATAACCCGCGCGCCCAGGGCGGTCGCCCACAATAACGCCAGGCTGGCGACACCGCCACCGATACCGGTGAGCAATACAGTTTCACCGGGTTGCACTGCGGCTTTCGTGACCAGAGCTCGCCACGCCGTCAGGCCACCGAGACAGATGGCGGCTGCTTGGGCCATATCCAGATGTGGCGGCTTGGGATAGACATTCTCCCGGGGCACACAGATATATTCGGCGAAAGTACCATTCTCCGGCATACCTAAAATACGGAAGCGCGGGCCTGGGATACGCGGATTATCACCCCATTCGAAGACCGGATAGATCACCACCGCACTGCCGATGCAGGCAGGTTCCACGCCGGAACCTACTGCTTCGATGGTTCCCGCGCCATCAGAACCGAGTATGCAGGGTAATTTGATATCAGGATATTTGCCCTGGGCGATCCAGAAGTCCCGACGATTCAGGGCGGAAGCATGCAGGCGCACGCAGACTTGACCTGGGCCAGGCACCGGCTTGTCACAGTCCTGCATGGTCAGGTTCTCCAGCTTCGCTGGAGCAGTTAATACCACTGCCTTCATGAATTTCCCCGTTGTTATTAAGCTGCTCTGAGTTTAATACCGCAGGCACACATAATAACTGGATTGATTATTCCTACAACCATGAAAACCGGTATGATACTGGCTAAAAACCTGAAAGAGTCCATTAACCATGAACCCGGTTCTCGATGAACTGATAGCCCTGTTATCGCTGGAGTGGATTGAAGTCAATTTGTTCCGCGGTGTGAGCCGTGACATAGGCACCAACCGTGTCTATGGCGGACAGGTGTTGGGACAGGCCATCAAGGCCGCACAGAATACAGTCGAAGATCGCAACATCCATTCATTGCATGCCTATTTTCTCCGTATCGGTGATCATAACGCGCCAATCATTTATGAAGTCGATCGCACCCGGGACGGCCAGAGTTTTTCCGCCCGCCGGGTGGTAGCCATACAGCATGGCAAACCCATCTTTACCATGGCGGCATCGTTCCAGATAAAGGAAACCAGTGTGGAATATCAGGAGCAAATGCCGATCGCCACGCCACCGGAACAGCTAAAAAGCATTAATGACTATCTCGGCGACCTGTTGGAACGCGCGCCGGATAAATTCAAATTGACCACCAGCCTGTATGCGCCATTCGAAATGAAACCGGTGGAACCGGTCGATCTGGTAAACCCCAGAAAACGGGAACCCATCCGGCATTTATGGCTGAAAGCAGCTGATAAACTACCTGATGATCCGGTCATCCATCATATCCTGATGGCCTATGTTTCAGATTTCAGTCTGTTGGATACCAACCTGCTGCCACATGGTTTGCATGTCCTCGATTCGAACTTACAGATTGCCAGCATCGATCACGCCATGTGGTTCCACCGGGATTTCCGGATCGATGACTGGTTACTGTATGTCTGTGAAGGGGTATCGACATCCGGTGCCCGCGGTGTGGCCCGGGGCCGTTTTTTTACCCGCGACGGAGTCCTGGTCGCATCTACCATGCAGGAAGGCCTGCTGCGATTCAGATAAGTTTACATGTTAGGATAGTTGGGCCCGCCACCACCTTCCGGCGCGATCCAGATGATGTTCTGTGTCG
This sequence comes from Gammaproteobacteria bacterium, assembly GCA_015661095.1. GTDB lineage: Bacteria > Pseudomonadota > Gammaproteobacteria > Eutrophobiales > Eutrophobiaceae > JACVQI01. Next base: position 6,472 of record JACVQI010000012.1, on the reverse strand, counting down.
GATCCTTGATATCGCAGGTTTTGCAATGCACACAATTCTGGGCATTGATTTTGAGTAATGACGTCCCTGCTTCCTCGACTATCTCATAAACCCCGGCAGGGCAGTAACGTTGTTCCGGCGCCGCGTAAGTCTTCAGATTGACCTGTATTGGCACATTCGCATCCTTGAGTATTAAATGACAGGGCTGGTCTTCCTCATGATTGGTATTCGAAATATAGACTGAGGCCAGCCTGTCAAAGCTGAGCACGCCATCCGGCTTCGGGTAAGATATGGGTTTGCATTCGGCTGCAAGTTTCAACGACGCATGATCTACACCCTTATCATGCAAGGTGACAGGCAGCTTGCCCCGAAAAATGTTCTGATCGATATAGTTGAAGGCGCCACCGAGATACAAACCGAATTTATGCACTGCGGCGCTGAAATTTCTGGCTCGGTAGAGTTCTTCATACAGCCAGGATTGGCTTAAATTCTCCTGATAGCTGGTCAAATCGTCACCGCCCTGATTACCCTCCTTGATGGCCTGACACAGGGTTTCGGCCGCGATCATCCCGGACTTCATCGCCGTGTGGGTCCCCTTTATCTTGGCGAAATTCAAGGTACCGGCATCGCATCCGATAATTAAGGCGCCGGGCATGGTCATTTTGGGCAATGAATTCAACCCGCCCTTCGTGATAGCCCGGGCGCCGTAAGCGATACGCTTGCCGCCCTTGAGTACCTGAGCCATTACCGGGTGATGTTTCAGGCGCTGGAATTCTTCATAGGGACTCAGATAGGGATTGGCATAATTGAGATCAACAATCAGACCAACGGCAACCTGGTTATTCTCCAGGTGGTATTGAAAAAACCCGTGCGTCGCTTCCCTGGTCAACGGCCACCCGGCGCCATGGATCACAACGCCTGGTCTATGCAAGGATGGATCAACTTCCCAGAGCTCTTTGATCCCTATCCCATAATGCTGGGGATCGGTCCCGCTCGCCAACGCAAACCGTTCGATTAATTGTTTGCCCATATGGCCACGACAACCCTCGGCAAAGACCGTGTATTTGGCATGCAGGGCCATACCCGGCGCATAAGACTCCTTTTTCTCACCGCTAGCCGACACTCCCATATCGCCAGTGATGACACCGCTGACACTGCCGGAGTCAGAGTAAAGAATCTCCACCGCGGCAAAACCGGGAAAGATATCCACACCATGCGCTTCAGCCTGCTGCGCCAACCACCGGCAGACATTGCCCAGACTGACAATATAATTTCCCTGGTTATGCATGGTACGGGGAATAAATATTTTTGGTGTCTTCACCGACGATTCCGGACCGGTCAGAATATATAATTCATCATGGGAAACCGCGGTATTGAGAGGTGCGCCCAATTGCTTCCACTCAGGAAGTAACTCAGTCAGTGCCCGGTCTTCAATCACCGCCCCTGACAGGATATGTGCGCCGATTTCCGAGCCTTTTTCCAATAAGCAGACCGTCAGATCGACTTGCTGCTTGGCTGCTAATTGTCGCAACTGAATGGCGCAAGCCAGGCCGGCCGGACCGCCACCGACAATCACGACATCATAATTAACTGAATCGCGTTCCATAGAAATATCCCTCAACAGGATGTTTAAGCAGTATTAGTGATCCCTTTCGAAGAATAACCAAGATATGGAGGAATTCCCGCGCTGCTGGAACTAATAATTCTGATTTGGCGTCTTAACTGAATTATTGCTTTGTAAGTACCTGCTCCAACCATACCACTTAGCACACGGCTATCGTCTATGAATGTGACGCAGCCATCATCCATAACTGACAGTCATTTTATGTTGATAGCTTGTTGAGTGCAATCCATCGCCGATTAAGGCAGTTTACGGTCCCCGCTAAACTGGTCCACTATTTAGGGGAATTTCTGACCAGATAAACCCTGGTCAGGGATACTTGTTATGTAACGCAACCGTTATTCTGTCGAACAAATCACAATGGCTCTCAATCAGCACATAACCGGTCTGTCTGCGACCGGGATTCCACGCGAGATGGGCATTGCCGTACAAACCTCCTACACATGGAAACGACACTATGCCGTACTGTGCGAGTCGGGCCCGTGAGTTAAATCAAAGGGAAAAGGGATAGGTTGTGCTTTCAGCGAATGGGCTGGAACCCGCATTTGGCATGCCATCAACCACCGTTGTCGCCATTCGACATAAGCCCGGTTCTGCGTATTGCCCATGTTGCACGCCCTCCTGTTGTCCTATTGATCCCTTTCCCTCGAATTCGTGTCTTTCCGGCGTCGTTTTCAGCAAGGATGGCCGAGGGAGACTATTCAGACAAGCCTGAATCGTCAGGCGATGTCCAGCAGTGGGGCGTAGGTCGCCAGGTCGCACTCCGTGCTCGAGCAGGACAGTCATAATCTATAAATAAAAAATCCCCGGTCCATGGAACCGGGGATTTGTTTATTTAAGAGCCTGGCAGTGACCTACTCTCGCACGGGGAAACCCCGTACTACCATCGGCGCTGAGCAGTTTCACTTCCGAGTTCGGGATGGTATCGGGTGGTACCCACTCGCTATGTTCGCCAGGCAAACTGTAGCCGCCCGAGGCGGCAGTGAAAAGTTACAAAATGACAAGAAAAAATATTGCTTTTAACTTTCATCCTTCACACTTTCCACTTTTTAATTCGGAATCTGAGAAACGCAAGGTAATACATTACACAATCAGACCAAAAAAACCGCTTGAGGTTATATGGTCAAGCCACACGGGCAATTAGTACTGGTTAGCTTCATACATTACTGCACTTCCACACCCAGCCTATCAACCTCGTAGTCTACGAGGGCCCTTCAGAGAGCTCGAAGCTCATGGGAGATCTCATCTTGAGGGAGGCTTCCCGCTTAGATGCTTTCAGCGGTTATCCCGTCCGTACTTAGCTACCCGGCAGTGCCATTGGCATGACAACCGGAACACCAGAGGTACGTCCACTCCGGTCCTCTCGTACTAGGAGCAGATCCTCTCAAATCTCCAACGCCCACGGCAGATAGGGACCGAACTGTCTCACGACGTTCTGAACCCAGCTCGCGTACCTCTTTAAATGGCGAACAGCCATACCCTTGGGACCGGCTTCAGCCCCAGGATGAGATGAGCCGACATCGAGGTGCCAAACACCACCGTCGATATGAACTCTTGGGTGGTATCAGCCTGTTATCCCCGGAGTACCTTTTATCCGTTGAGCGATGGCCCTTCCATACAGAACCACCGGATCACTAAGACCAACTTTCGTTCCTGCTCGACATGTCCGTCTCGCAGTCAGGCACCCTTATACCTTTGCGCTCATTGCACGATTTCCGACCGTGCTGAGGGTACCATCGCGCTCCTCCGTTACTCTTTGGGAGGAGACCGCCCCAGTCAAACTACCCACCATACACTGTTCCCGGCCCGGATAACGGGCCTAGGTTAGAACCTCAAACACGCCAGGCTGGTATTTCAAGGTTGGCTCCACGAAGACTAGCGTCTCCGCTTCAAAGCCTCCCAGCTATCCTACACAAACATGTTCAAAGTCCAGTGTAAAGCTATAGTAAAGGTTCACGGGGTCTTTCCGTCTAGCCGCGGGTACACTGCATCTTAACAGCGATTTCAATTTCACTGAGTCTCTGGTGGAGACAGTATGGCTGCCATTCGTGCAGGTCGGAACTTACCCGACAAGGAATTTCGCTACCTTAGGACCGTTATAGTTACGGCCGCCGTTTACCGGGGCTTCGATCAAGAGCTTCGCCTTGCGGCTAACCCCATCAATTAACCTTCCGGCACCGGGCAGGCGTCACACCCTATACGTCCTCTTACGAGTTTGCAGAGTGCTGTGTTTTTGGTAAACAGTCGCAGCCACCTAGTCACTGCAACCCTCTTCTGCTCAGCGCGCGAAGCGCCTCACATAGTGAGGGCACACCTTCTCCCGAAGTTACGGTGCTATTTTGCCGAGTTCCTTCACCAGAGTTCTCTCAAGCGCCTTAGGATTCTCTCCTCGTCCACCTGTGTCGGTTTGGGGTACGGTCGCATATTACTTGAAGCTTAGAGGTTTTTCTTGGAAGCATGGCATCGATCCTTCCGCCCCAATAAAGGGACTTCCCATCACGTCTCAGGATTGTGACCCCGGATTTACCTAGGATCACTCCCTACACGCTTGGACCGGGACATCCAACACCCGTTGGACCTAGCCTTCTCCGTCGCCCCATCGCAGTAATATGTGGTACAGGAATATTAACCTGTTGTCCATCGACTACGCCTTTCGGCCTCGCCTTAGGGACCGACTCACCCTGCGCCGATTAGCGTTGCGCAGGAAACCTTGGACTTTCGGCGTGCGGGTTTTTCACCCGCATTATCGTTACTCATGTCAGCATTCGCACTTCTGATATCTCCAGCATGCCTTACGACACACCTTCACAGACTTACAGAACGCTCCTCTACCACTCACCACTAAAAGTGATGAATCCGCAGCTTCGGTACACAGCTTAAGCCCCGTTACATCTTCCGCGCAGGCCGACTCGACCAGTGAGCTGTTACGCTTTCTTTAAAGGATGGCTGCTTCTAAGCCAACCTCCTGGCTGTCTATGCCTTCCCACATCGTTTACCACTGAGCTGTGATTTTGGGACCTTAGCTGACGGTCTGGGCTCTTTCCCTTTTCACGACGGACCTTATCACCCGCCGTGTGTCTCCCGTGATTACACTTCCTGGTATTCGGAGTTTGCAATGGTTTGGTAAGTCGGGATGACCCCCTAGCCATAACAGTGCTCTACCCCCAGGAGTGATACACGAGGCGCTACCTAAATAGCTTTCGAGGAGAACCAGCTATCTCCGGGCTTGATTAGCCTTTCACTCCTATCCACAGCTCATCTCCTACCTTTTCAACGGGAGTGAGTTCGGGCCTCCAGCAGGTATTACCCTGCCTTCACCCTGGCCATGGATAGATCGCCCGGCTTCGGGTCTACTCCCAGCGACTATGACGCCCTATTCAGACTCGGTTTCCCTACGCCTACCCTAAAGGTTAAGCTCGCCGCTGAAAGTAACTCGCTGACCCATTATACAAAAGGTACGCAGTCACACGCCCAAAGCGTGCTTCTACTGCTTGTACGCATACAGTTTCAGGTTCTATTTCACTCCCCTCTCCGGGGTTCTTTTGGCCTTTCCCTCACGGTACTGGTTCACTATCGGTCGACAAGGAGTATTTAGCCTTGGAGGATGGTCCCCCCATGTTCAGTCAGGATGTCACGTGTCCCGGCTTACTCGTATAACACTGGATAGGCTTTAATGTACGGGGCTATCACCGTCTATGGCCGGACTTTCCAGACCGTTCCACTAGCCATTCCAGCGCTTTAGGGCTGGTCCCCGTTCGCTCGCCGCTACTAGGGGAATCTCGGTTGATTTCTTTTCCTCCAGGTACTTAGATGTTTCAGTTCCCTGGGTTAGCTTCTACAGCCTATGTATTCAGCTGCAGATACTCCTTGCGGAGTGGGTTTCCCCATTCGGACATCTCCGGATCAAAGTCAGTTTGCCGACTCCCCGAAGCTTTTCGCAGGCTACCACGTCCTTCTTCGCCTCTTGTCGCCTAGGCATTCACCGTATGCGCTTATTCACTTGACCATATAACCTCAAACAGTTTGGCTGGCACTTTTTCACGATAGCTTCGTTGCTCAGCTTACTCGCTCAATCACATACTTAATGTATGCTCCTTCGCTCGTAAACCTCGCGCCTCGTTCTCGAGAAAAATTCCACTGCCAAATCTCGCTGAACCCTTTTGTGTGTATTCAGCTTTTATCGAGATCATGGTTTGCTGACGTTGCAATGCGATATACCCGGATCATATTCAGAAAGAAATATGATCTCATGCAAGACAAATTGAGAGAATTTGTCTTGCGGCATTTCTTTACAGCTTTCCTGATTGTTAAAGAACAAATTACGCAAACGATATGTTTGCGTATGGGACTAAAGTTAAAAGTGAAAAGTAGGAAGATGTCTTTAACTTCACACTTTCCACTTTTAACTGAATTGGTGGAGCCAGGCGGGATCGAACCGCCGACCTCCTGCTTGCAAAGCAGGCGCTCTCCCAGCTGAGCTATGGCCCCCCTGATTCCGGTGACTGGTAATTTGTGATTGGTATTTGGTGTAACCAATCACTAGTCACCAATAACTAATCACCAATATTGGTGGGTCTGGGAAGATTCGAACTTCCGACCTCACCCTTATCAGGGGTGCGCTCTAACCAACTGAGCTACAGACCCAAATATAACTGCCAGATGCGGCGTTATCTCTGTTTCCGGTCCAAAAAAACCCAGTTGGACCTTTCACCTATCATGCTTCTGATTAAGAAATTTGTGTGGGCGCTTACTATCTAGATTGCATCACATTATAGAAAGGAGGTGATCCAGCCGCAGGTTCCCCTACGGCTACCTTGTTACGACTTCACCCCAGTCACTGACCACACCGTGGTAGGCGCCCCCCCGAAGGTT
>JACVQI010000122.1 GCA_015661095.1 Gammaproteobacteria bacterium | reverse complement strand
GAGGTTTAACAAACAAAGACTTCCACGCGCACGTGAGATGAAGAAGCGGGTTGATAGTGGTGAGTTACTGAATAAACATGATCACGCATTAATAAAAGAAGTTTTTACTGATGCAAGAAAAATAGAACAACTTGTCGACCGGAATCCGGAATATCGCGAATTATATGAAAATGCCTTCAATCTCTGGAAAGGGATTATCGATAAAGACCTGGAGAACCAAAAGAAATCATCATAAATAACTGATCATTTATCGCAATGATTAATCACCTTATAAACTGGTCAGTTCGATGTGTGATAATCATTGTTATCGTTGCATCCACCATAATCCTCGTTCGTGCTTTTGATTCCCGCCGATTACCGGATTTGAAAATCTGGCATCGTCCAGTCCTCGAAAGTGAATTCAGTGTAAAAAATGAAACTCAAATTTCCGATCTGAAGGAATATTTTAAACTGGAAGATCGGCTCTTCAGTGAATTGCGAACCAAAGTCTATGAAAATCTACCGCCTGAAGATCGGATTGCCGTAAGCCGTTACACAACGGGCGGGCGACTGGATCCGGAAAGCTTCTCCCAAAACTGGAATCGCAGTTTTGAATTGGTTCCGGAGCACATACGCGGGGGAGTGTTAATGCTGCATGGATTAACGGACTCACCATACAGCATGCGGAACCTGGCGGAACTGTTCAGGGCACAGGGGTATTATGTGCTATGCCTCAGAATGCCGGGTCATGGCACCATACCAGGAGCACTGCTCAAGGCTACCTGGCATGACTGGATGGCAATCACACGACTGGGCGCCAGACATGTGCGCGATAAAGTCGGCGGCCAGCTACCATTTTACATGGTCGGCTATTCGAACGGTGGCGCCCTGACAGTGAAATACATAATGGAGGCGATCGAGGATGAAAATCTGCCAATGCCGGAACACGCGATACTCCTGTCGCCGATGCTGGGAGTGACTTTTTTCGCCAGATTTTCCGACTGGCACAAGACGCTCAGTTGGCTGCCTTATTTCGAGAAATTCCGCTGGCTCGACATTTATCCTGAATACGATCCCTTCAAATACAACTCCTTTCCCAAGTTCGCGGGCGAACAATCATTTTCCTTAACCCGGGCAATCAGTGAACAACTGGAACAATCAGGAAAACTAGCCAAATTTCAACCGGTACTGACATTTCAATCCCTGGTTGATGCAACCGTGCTTACGCCTGCCATCGTGGACAATTTCTATAATAAACTGTCTCCCAACCATCATGAACTTATGCTCTATGACGTCAATCGTTTATCGGAGGTAAATTCATTTTTTCTGGAAAAACATGATCAGTTGTTACAGCAGTTGATGAGTGCAAAAGAACTACCCTATACCCTGACCATCCTCACCAATGCCAGCAACGATACCAGAAATGTCGTTATCAGATCTAAAAAACCACGCACCGGTATCGCGCCTGATGCACCATTGATGATGGAGTGGCCGCAAAAAGTCTATTCATTATCTAATGTTGCCATTCCGTTCCCGGAGGATGACCTTTTATATGGACCAAAGGGTGGCGATATCTACAATGACATTAATATCGGCACGTTTTCCCCAAGAGGGGAAAAAGGCGTGCTGAATGTGCCCACGGATCTCCTGATGCGCCTGCGTTATAATCCGTTTTTTGATTATATGAAAACGCATATTCTGGAAACTATTAATTCACAGCAGAGTGGTTAACGCTTTTTGAGAGTAGCCAGGCTGTAACAACAATGCCTCGAAATCATAAGGATCTGCCAAATTGAAACCTATATTCGCTATCACCCTTCTTGCAGGGTTGTCTCTTGCCATCGGCCTCATCGCCTGGAACGGCTTTGGTGTCATGGCAGATGTACTGACGACAGGCGGCTGGTTACTGCTCTGGCTGGCGCCTTGCTTTATGTTTTTCGAAGCCCTGGATACCGTGGCCTGGCAAAGTTTGTGCGTACCCGGCAGCTACCGTTTCGGGTCATTGTATTTCGCGAATTGGGTCGGATGCGCAGTCAACTGGTTACTCCCGGTCGGACAGGTCGGCGGTGATGCCTTGCGCGCGCGATTTCTGATCCGTTATGGCATGCAGGGTACTGATGCTGTAGCCACCGTTATCGTGGACAAAACCCTGCAGGCCGTGACCCTGGTGTTCTATGCACTGATTGGGCTCGGACTGCTGATATTACATGCGGGCGAGGTGCCGATCAGCGGCGGGGTATTGGTGTTTGCGTTGCTACTGACATCCGGGATATTTATTTTCTACCGATTGCAGCAAAAGGGAATCTTCAGTCTTATCACCCGCTTCGTACGCATGGACACAGCCGGTGGTCGCTTTACGCAACTTGTAACGGATGCCGCTGCGCTGGATGCAGCCGTGCTTGCGCGCTATCAGATGCCACGGCAACTGTTGAAGTCATTAGTATGGCGGATGCTGTACCGGCTGGCCATGGCTGGCGAGGTCTATCTGGCGCTCTATTTCCTCGGCCACCCGGTGGGATTCATTGAATGCATCATTCTGCAGAGCCTGGGACAGGCGGTACGCGCCGCCGCATTTCTGGTCCCCGGTGCACTGGGGATACAGGAAGGTGGTTACCTGGTTCTGGGTATGGCATTGGGTCTGAGCGCGGAGGTCGGCCTCGCCTTATCGCTGGCCAAGCGCCTGCGCGAACTCCTGGTAGGGCTACCCGGCCTTATGGCCTGGCAATTGTCTGAAACCCGGCACTGGCGCCGAAGCTTGAATGAACAACAGTCCCAGTAATGAATATTGATCTGTTGCTCATTTGTTATTCCGGTAGTTTATGTATCGCAAGTCAATTACCGTCAGGATTTTAATTTATGCAACAAATACCAGAAAACAGTGGATCGGACTCGCATGATGCGACAGCGGCATCTACTTCCAGGGAATCGCAGCCATCAGAGCGGGTAAAGATTCAGCCGTCACCTCGTCTCATCGAGACTCTCGATCTCATCACGCTCATAGGTCTCGTGGTGATGACGCCGATCGCCTGGTTGCTTCCACAGCACATGTGGTCTAAGGTTGGACGCTTCGTTGTCGCTGTGGTAATGAAACTGTTGCCGCGGACGGCTGCGGCAATTGCCGTCAGCATTGATCATGGTCTGGGGCCGACCTCCGATCGGATAGATACCAACGTGTGAGATCATCATACGCACGCAGTCGCGTTACTTCTAGAATAATCTGCTGTTACTGAAATGCTACCGGCCGGATGGTTGGGAACCGGAAGTGGAACTGCAGGGACTTGAACATCTGCAAGCCGCGGTCTCCACTGGTAAAGGAGTCGTGCTCTGGGTCAGCCATTTCCATTTTTTCAGTCTTATCCCCAAGATTGCCATGCGCCGGGCCGGGTTCACAATGAGCCACCTGAGCCACCCCCGCCATGGCTTTTCCGGGACTCGCATTGGCATGTGGTTTTTAAATCCGATCTGCACGCATGTAGAGGACCGCTACCTGAAGGAGCGCGTGTACATGGAGCTGAATAGCGGCACGGCAGCGGTAAATACCTTGCGCGAGCGATTGCTCGCCGGTGGGGTTATTTCCATCGCTGCCCGGGATATAGCGCGCAAGCCCGTCAGAGTTCCGTGCCTTAAGGGGACACTGCCGCTCGCCATCGGTGCGCCAGGTCTCGCGCATCAGACGCAGGCAACACTGTTACCAGTACATACAGTGAAAATGGATTCCGGCGCGTATGCCGTCATCATTGATCTTCCCATAACGCTGGATGCCTCGCAGCCAAAATGGATCGCCGGTGAGGCGGCCGCCAGAGAGTTTGCCCGGCGGCTGGAAGCAGTAGTACGCGAGTATCCCGATCAGTGGTTGGGGTGGAATTATCTGGACATCGGCTCATCATCATAGCAGATACGGGATCAGTAATGGCATTGATAGGCTCCCCCCGGAGCCAGCGGTCATATCAGAACTTTATTCAGCTGGCAACATGCCTCAATTCGTTATCATCTCCACCACCGATGTCGGGGTGATGTTGAATGGGCATTTGCCTGAGCGCGGTATCGGTCGAGCGCAGCGTTTCATCAAGCAGCCTGGCAAGCGCATAAACAGTATCCGTATGCGGTGTGGGTGTTTCGGTGAGTCGACCAAGTTCAACGACCGAACCGATTATGGCTGCAAGTTCCAGTCGGCGGCCGGCTTCCACGTCCTGCAAGGTCGATGGCTTATGCTTGCCGACCTTCTCAGCTCCTTCCAGGCGTTTTTCGATGGGCAAGCGCAGGGTGATACCCAGACGATTCGCCACGACCTGTGCCTCTTCCATCAGGCGGGTTGCCAGTTCCCGCGTTGGTGGAAAACGGCACACATCCACCATCGTGGCATGAGTCAGCGCGCAGATATGGTTGAAAGCCAGGTTGCCAATGAGTTTAAGCCAGATTTCCGAGCGTATGTCCTGCAGGACATGTGTTTTAAAACCAGCGCGGTTGAGCAGCTCACTGATCTGCCTGATCCGCCCGGTGTCGGAACCGTCCAGTTCACCGAGTGCCATCCGGTTACCTTCGACATGCTTTACCACACCCGGTGCTACAATCGCGGCCGCGGGATACACCACACAACCGATAACGCGTTCAGTTTCAATATTCCGGGCTATCATTCCGCCGGGATCAACGGTTTCGATAATGCGGCCCTGATACTTGCCGCCGTGTCCGTGAAAATACCACCAGGGTATTCCGTTCTGTACTGGTAACACTATGGTATCCGGGGTCAGCATCGGTTGCATTTTCTGTGCGACATCGAGCAGGTCATAGGCCTTGACGGCCAGTATGACGAGATCCTGTGGGCCGGCTTCCGCAAAACTGGCCGTGGCGTTCACCGGGCAGACAACATGCTCCACTCCATCAGTGTCCAATAACCGTATGCCGCGTTCATTGAGTGTGTGCAGGTGCGCACCGATATCAATGAAGGTCACCGTCTCTCCAACGAGAGACAGTTTCACCCCCAGTAATCCACCCACTGCACCTGCGCCGACAATTCCGATTCTCATCGCATTCCCGCTGCGTTTAACAATTTATTATTTTTCATAAGCCGGGTTCAGAAATATTTTGTGCTGGATTTGATGCAATATGCTGATACGCCATTGCTCCAGAACTATAGGGCGTATTATTGTTATTCTCAAGACGGGAACCTCTGATTAATTCGGAGCTTCATTAAAATTTTCAAAGCACCCCCATGGTGCATAACCACACACACTGCCCTGCTTCGGAGCGATTTCGCTACCTCCGTATTTTTTAGTCAGTCATTATTACTTACTGTTTTCAATAAGTTATATATCTCTCTCTGGTCCTGGCATGCCGGCTGCAATAGAACCCGTAACATTATATATACCGCGGCGGCAGTATGAAAAAAGAAACCCTGGTGGTAATCGGTAACGGCATGGTCGGCCAGAATTTTCTGGAAGCCCTGCTGGTACGCGATACCGCACAACGGTACGACATCATCGTCTTCGGCGAAGAGTCGCGACCCGCCTATGACCGCGTGCATCTGTCGGAATTCTTTACCGGCAAATCGGCGGCGGACCTCGCGCTCGCCACTCCGGATTTTTTTATCAGGAGCGGTATTACCCTGTATGCCGGGAACCGGGTCACGTTCATCGATCGCCAGAACAAACTGATACACTCCGAACACAACGATGTGATCGGTTACGACAAGCTGGTCATCGCCACGGGTTCCTATCCCTTTGTGCCGCCCGTGCCCGGACATGACCGCGAGCGTTGTTATGTCTACCGCACTATCGACGACCTTATATCAATTGCGGAGTCCGGCCGTAATGCCCGGATCGGCGCCGTCATCGGCGGCGGCCTGCTGGGACTGGAGGCGGCCAACGCCCTCAGGAACCTGGGCCTGCAAACCCATGTGGTGGAATTCGCGCCGCGGCTGATGGCAATCCAGATCGACGACAGCGGCGGCGCCATGCTGAGACGCAAGATCGAGGTCCTGGGCGTCCATGTGCATACCTCGAAAAACACTACCGCGATCACGGACGGCAACGGCTGCTATCACAAACTGACCTTCGCTGATGGCGAGGATCTGGAGACCGATCTAATCGTATTCTCGGCAGGCATCAGGCCACGCGATGACCTGGCGCGTGAATGCAAGTTGGAAGTGGGACAACGCGGCGGAATCGTCATCAATAACCAGTGCCAAACCTCGGACCCCACAGTGTACGCCATCGGCGAATGCGCTTTATGGAACAACCAGATCTTCGGCCTGGTCGCCCCCGGTTACCGCATGGCGGAAACGGCGGCAGACCACCTGACCGGCCGCGAGGCGGCCTTCATGGTCGCGGACATGAGCACTAAACTGAAACTGCTGGGCGTGGACGTCGGCAGCATCGGCGATGCCCACGGCAAGACCCCGGGGGCGCGCGCCTGTTCCTATTTCGACGAGACCAACGAAGTCTACAAGAAGATTGTGGTCAGCGCGGACGGGAAGCGCCTGCTGGGTAGCGTGCTGATCGGCGATACCAGCGATTACGGTTCCTTATTGCAGTATTACCTCAACGGTATGGTGGTGCCCGAACATCCCGATACCCTGATCCTGCCGCAACGCGATGCACCGGTTGGTCTGGGTGTGGACACCCTGCCGGCATCGGCGCAGATTTGTTCTTGCAACAATGTCAGCAAGGCAAACCTGTTGGCCGCCCTGGATGGCGGCGCCCATACACTCGTCGATCTGAAACGATGTACGAAGGCCAGCACCACTTGCGGCGGCTGTACCGTATTGGTCGGCCAGATACTGAACAAGGAACTGGAAAAGCGCGGCATCACGGTCAACCGCGACCTGTGTGAACATTTTCCTTATACCCGCCAGGACCTGTACCTGCTGGTGCGGACTGAACGGATTAAAACCTTCAGTGATTTGATCGCGCGCCACGGCCGGGGTCTGGGCTGCGATATCTGCAAGCCGGCGGTGGCCTCCATCCTGGCCTCGTGCTGGAACGAATACGTCCTGCGGGAACAGCATGCGCCATTACAGGATACCAACGATCATTTCCTCGCCAACATGCAGAAGGACGGCACCTATTCCATCGTGCCGCGCGTGCCGGGCGGCGAGATCACACCGGAGAAACTGATTGTGCTCGGCCAGGTCGCGATAAAATTCGGCCTTTATACCAAAATTACCGGGGCCCAGCGCGTGGATCTGTTCGGCGCCCGCGTCGATCAACTGCCGCTAATCTGGAGGGAACTGGTCGCCGCCGGTTTCGAGTCCGGCCACGCCTACGCCAAGGCCCTGCGCACGGTGAAATCCTGCGTCGGCAGCACCTGGTGCCGTTATGGCGTGCAGGACAGCGTCGCCATGGCCATACGCCTGGAGAACCGGTACAAGGGTCTGCGCGCCCCGCACAAGCTCAAGATGGCGGTGTCCGGATGCACGCGCGAATGCGCCGAGGCGCAAAGCAAAGATGTAGGCGTGATCGCCACGGACAAGGGCTGGAACCTGTATGTCTGCGGCAACGGCGGCATGAAACCGCGCCATGCCGATCTGTTCGCGGCCGACCTCGACGATGCCACTCTGATCAGGTACATCGACCGCTTCTTCATGTTTTATATCCGCACCGCCGATCGCCTGCAGCGCACCGCCTCCTGGATGGATAACCTGGAGGGCGGACTGGATTATCTCAAGCAGGTGATCATCGAGGACCGGCTCGGTATCTGCGCGGAACTGGAACAGGAACTGGCGGCCGTGGTGGGTAGCTATGCTTGCGAATGGCAGCAGACACTCAATGACCCGGCACGGCTCAGGCAGTTCCGGCATTTTGTCAACAGCAGTCGCAAGGATAACAATGTACTGTTCGTGTCCGAGCGCGACCAGGTTCGGCCAGCCACGGCGGAAGAAAAGCGCCGACTGGTACGGACGGCCTAGCATGCAGGTGCTGGAGGCAGTCAACGTGAACCTTGTTACCGGGGCATGGGTGAAGGTCGGAGCGGTGGAAGACATTGTCGACGGCGTAGGGGTTTGCGCTTTGATCGGCGGGCAGCAGGTAGCGGTGTTCCGGCTACCGGGTGGCGGGCAATATTATGCCATCGACAATCACGACCCGTTCAGTGAGGCTAATGTCCTGTCGCGGGGTTTGGTAGGTAACATCAAAGGCCAGCCGGTGGTGGCCTCGCCGATTTACAAGCAGCATTTCAATCTGCAAACGGGCCAATGTCTGGAAGACGAATCAGTGCGGTTAGAAACCTTTGCCGTCAGGGTAAAAGAAGGAATAGTACAAATAGAATCAAAGTGATTGTCGGCACGTGATTCGTAATTGGTAATTAGTGGAACGTCATATAACCAATCACGAATCACCAATAACGAGATAAATAAATGCTTTTTGGCAGAAAAAACAAAATACCGATCAAGATCGCGGACAAGCAGGTGCGGGAGTGGAAATACACCACCTGCGGCTATTGTTCCACGGGTTGTTCGATGGAAGTCGGCCTGAATCCGGAAGGCCGGCCGATCGCCACGCGCGGTGTGGCCGGCGCCGACGTCAATCGCGGCAAACTATGCGTCAAGGGTATCTTCGAACACGAGTTATTTAACTCCGCCGGCCGCGGCAAGGAGCCCCTGTACCGCGGCAGATATTTCGAGGATTTTACAACGATCGGTTGGGACGCCGCCCTCGATACCATGGGCACCGAGATCAAGCGCATCCAGCACAGTTACGGCCGTGATGCCTTCGCCGTCGTCTCCACCGGCCAGATCATGACGGAGGAGTTTTATACCCTGGGCAAGCTGGTCCGCGGTGTGCTGGGCACGAACAACTATGATGGTAATACCACCCTGTGCATGGCCTCGGCCGTATCCGGTTACAAACGCTCTTTCGGTTCGGACGGGCCGCCCGGATGCTATGACGACTTCGAGCACACTGAGTGTCTGCTGGCATTCGGTTCCAATCTGCCGGAACAGCACCCGATTATCTACTGGCGACTGAAAGAAGCCCTGGAGCGGCGCCGCTTTCCGGTCATCGTCGTCGATCCGCGCGTGACCATGTTCGCGCAGTTCGCCGATATCCATCTGCCCATCACGCCGGGCACGGACCTGGTGCTGCTCAACAGCCTGGCCCATGTCATCCTGGACGAGGGGCTGGAGGACCATACTTATATCGAGGCTCATACCAACGGCTATGCCGAATTCGCGGACCTGGTGGCGCACTACGACCCGGTCAGCGCCGCGAAGATCTGCGGCATAGATGAAGATACCATCCGCCACGTTGCGCGGCTGTATGCCAGGGCCGGTGCGGCCATGTGCATCTGGACCATGGGCATTAACATGGGCATTAACCAGAGCACGCACGGCACGGATGGCGTTTGCGGCATCAATAATCTTAGTCTGATCACCGGCAACATCGGCAGGCCCGGCGGTTCCAGCCTGTCCATCACCGGCCAATGTAATGCCATGGGCACGCGCGAATGGTCATCCTGTTCCGGCCTGCCCGGTTACCGACAACTGGAAAATGCACAGCATCGCCGCGAAGTGGCGGCGTTCTGGGGCATCGACGCCGATTTTTTTCCGGCCAAACGCGGCTTGACCATGACCGATATCTTTCCCGCCATCGAGACCGGGCAGATCAAGGGCTTGTGGCTGGTGGCCACCAATCCCATGACCTCCATGCCCAACTCAGCGCGCATCCGTCGCAGCCTGGAGAAACTGGAATTTCTGGTGGTGCAGGACGCCTATGTCGATGTGGAGACCACGCAATACGCACACCTGTACCTGCCGGGCGCGGTGTGGGCGGAAAAAGAAGGTTGCTTCACCAACACCGAACGGCGTGTGAATCTGATCCGCAAGGTGTGCGAGCCCCATGCCGATTCCAGACCGGACCACTGGATATTCTCTCAACTGGCCCAACGCTTCGAACGGAGCAGGAACATGAAATTTCCGGAGACCACGTCCGCGATCTTCGATGAGATGCGCGAATTGTCCAGGGGAGACGGGCGCATACTCGATATCTCCGGCATGAGCCATAAACTGCTGGAGGAGAAGAAGGGCATACAGTGGCCGTACCGTGCTGGCGACGAACAGGGCAGTCCGCGCCTTTATAGCGACAGCAAATTTCAATTCCCGGACGGCAAGGCCAGACTACTGGCCCTGCCATATATAGAAAACAATGAGGTACCGGACGCGGACTTCCCGTTCTGGCTGAACAGCGGCCGTGTGGTCGAACATTTTCACACCCGCACCAAGACCGGCAAGATCGGCAACATGAATAAATTCAGCCCGACTCCGTATATGGAGATTAACCCGGATGCGGCGATGGAACTGGGAGTGCGGCATGCCGCCTACGTGCGGCTGGTGTCGCGCCGCGGTGATGCGGTGGTGATGGCGCAGTTGACCCAGCGGGTGCCGAAGAACATGGTATTCATCCCGTTCCATTTCCACGATTGCGTTAATCGGCTGACGCTGGGACTGCTGGACCCGTATTCCCGGCAGCCGGCGTTCAAACAAAACACTGTGCGTATCGAGCACATCGATCAGGAACTGGCGGCGCGGCTGAACATCGAATCCCGTGCTTATTAATTTACATAAATAAACACAGAGGCACATTGAAGAAAGTGAAAAGTTTAAAGAATAAAGTAAAAAGATTAACTCACCACTGGCTGTTATATAAAAGCTGGAAACTCAACTTTATGCTTTCAACTTTATACTTTTTACTTTTAACTTGCTTTTATCATGTTTGACGTAAGAGAAGACGAACCTCAATATGCACTGCTGCAGGCGGTTACGGCCGATCAGAAAAATATCTATGGCAATGAGATCGACCTGATCGAAAAGAGCGGCCTGCCCAGGGGGCTGA
>JACVQI010000121.1 GCA_015661095.1 Gammaproteobacteria bacterium | reverse complement strand
GCTGTTCTCAATCACGATGTTTGTATAAGCGTGATCGTATTCCCGCCCCTCGGTAAGTTTGCGAAACCCTGCGCGTGTGACACGAATATTGTTCAGGAACCCTTCGACGTGGCAATTGCGTACCGTAATGTTTGACAATGCTTTATCGGCAGGGGCGGTGATGTGAATACCGTAGCGGTGATTTCCGGATACTATATGCGCGCCCTGGCAATCGAATAGCACGTCCGAAGCGGTTATTTTAAAACCCCGCGTCCACGTGCATGACGGATCCAGTTGGGCACTGGCGTCTATTGTCACCTGCGTGTTCGCCCGGTCGCAACCGATCAGAGTTGGTCCATATTCTGTCACATCGAGCTCAGTGGCTACAGCAATACATGCCACTGTGAGCGTAGACATGAGGATGACAAATTGTTTCCAGGCAAACATCATCTGGTTCACTGGAACATAATCAATCAGTAACCGCATTAAAACGAAAGATTACTGTCAAAATCAGTTATCTGATTCTCCCACTTTCCACTCGTAACTTTCTACTTTCAACTTTTCCCTTGTAACTGTTGCTAAGGTGTATACCAGATCGGCGAGGAATAGGCCCGCTCCTGGATTGTGGCCGGCTGTTTTGTCTGGCTGACATCGATGCCGAGCGCGACGGCATCATAGAGTGAGTGACGTGGGTGTCGGGATCTCGATAACGCGGGCATAGTAAAACGCCGTCAAACCGGGATCGAATTCCGGGTCCGTCCAGACTGTCGCGAGCTGGGCCGCGCCGATAGTGTTCGTGTACATGGCGGAACTCACATCCACCGTATTGCCGACGGCCGGTATTTTACCGGCGGCATCCGGTTCGCGTGCATCGGACCATGCGACATCATAGATATGTTCGTGTGTCTTACCCGTCTTATCGAGCCAGCCTTTGATGACCTGGATGCGATCCAGGTTGGCGCCCTCGGGATCCTTTGCCGCATGAATGAGTAAGACCGGGGCCTTACCACGGGGAGCGTTGGTCAGGTCACCTCCCATGGGAACGCCATTACGATAACCGACCGTGGCGATATCTTTTGCATCTGCGTCTTGCGGTGAGAACGAGTAACCGCCGAACATGCGCAAACTGATTCTGGTACCCGTAGTGCCGTACACCTCCTTGCGCTTGAAGGCCGCGAAGATCGCCGGGCGTGTGTTTTCGGTGGCCCAGACCGCGGCCAGACCGGATGCTGACATCTCCCAGGCCGGAAAAATGACCGGGCGACTCGGCTGCAAACGCTCCTTCAGCGACCCGTCCATGGCCAGCTTGCCAACGAAGTCGCTCTCCTGGTTCGACGAGATGCCGACATGATTGTCCGTGGATCCGATCAAACCGAATTTATAGGGATTCACGCCGATCGAACCATTGATTGCGAGTCCTCGCAGCAGGGCCGAACGTACATAATCACCCTCACTGGGCGGTGTTGCAGCGCCCGCCAGTAATTTTCTGCGTATTTCGAACTCGGCAAACTCGTCCGTAGTAGCCAGTTCCGGTCGCACTTCCGAGGTTCCCTTGGTTTGTGTCACTTCCACCACCGTTTCCCAGCGCATCCGCGTCCGGGCGTATTCAGCGGTTAGTGGGAGACCGCCGCTGTCCGCCATATCGAACATCAGTCCGCCCGAGATATTCGAATTATGTGGAATGGCAACGAAGTCAACGCCCGTCTCCGTCGCTGTTTTTTCCAGAAAACTCCAGAGTTCCTCCGGCTTGTTGGTCTCATTCATGCTGAGGGGAATGAATTTAACCGCCGCCGTGTCATCTGCATTGCTGATTATACATCGATGCAGATTCCTGCCCTCGTTCATCCCCGTCCATTCCCAACCGATGAACGTCGTGAATTTGCCGGGCATATTGTTCTGTTCCGCCGCCTCGATCTCGTCCTTCCACGTCGACTGGCGAATTTCCGTTGA
Source organism: Gammaproteobacteria bacterium (assembly GCA_015661095.1). Classification (GTDB taxonomy): domain Bacteria; phylum Pseudomonadota; class Gammaproteobacteria; order Eutrophobiales; family Eutrophobiaceae; genus JACVQI01. Next base: position 4,907 of record JACVQI010000121.1, on the reverse strand, counting down.
GAACACTTCCTTCATCATTTGCGCGCGTTCTTCTCCCTGGGCGCCACCGCGCATGAAGCCCTGCCAGCCCGGCTGGTCGTGCTTCTCCAGCATTTTCCGTCCCCATTCCGTCGCCTGTAACAGCGCGTCCTTGTTGTCCAGCATGACATCTATACCAAGATTGATGGCATGGTCCGTCACGGCGAGGAAATCCAGCGGGCGGTCAATCTTCACTTTCGTTTGCAGACTCGGGTGGAGGATGGGGTAGCCTCTGGCAAACCGGTAAGCCATATCCGGCGTTACACTGGTGTTGCCGGTTGCATAGGCATCGATCGAATAGTTTGAGTGCACGTGGACGTCGCCCCAATACAACTTGGTCTCGTCGGCAGTTGCCATACCAGACGCGGCACCCAGATACAACAGGCAGATGAGTTTATATGAATTGCTGAGGACAGTTACGCAGCGATTGCATTCCGGAAATTCACCTGGTCGATTGGACATCGGTTTGCTACCTCACTTTATTGCTTTTATAGTTCTGTCCCGGTTGCACGCGGGCTTACCTGAGTTGGTTCCAATTACTAAAGACAAAAGGTAATAACAGAAGAACTTCCTGCCAGGGAAAGTATACTATACAAATTAAACATCCCGGGGGAAAACTCTATGAAACCAAACAGCATATTGTCCCGATTGATGATACAGATAAGTTTATTTCCTGCAGTCGCATTCGCGGTTGTTCTTCTAACCGCAATGCCGGGATTCGCTCAGGAAACCAGTCCGACTGCTGCAGCCTCGCCACAAGCCCTGACTGCTCTGGATTATTTCGAGATCCAGCAACTTGCTAACCGCTATGCCCACGCGATCGATACCTGTGCGAACGATGGCTATGACTATGCGGATTTGTATACGGACGACGGTGTGTTCATCGACAATTATTCCGATGATGGCTTCAGTAAAGGAGGGATCGCCCGGGCCGCAGGGCGTGAGCAACTGGCGAGGGCGGCCGGTGGTGGATCAGAGGGGTGTAAAAAGCCGGTTCGTGGGGCATTGGCCACTCCGGGTGACGGGGCCGTTGCCTGGAACGGCTGGAGCCATCTCATGGTGAACCATATCATTACCCCCACACCGGAAGGCGCGACTGGCAGAGTATATCTGGTGACGCTGGGGATGGATGGGCCCGGCAGTGTGGCGCGTGATGGCGGCTACGAAGATATCTATGTGAAGACTGCGGCGGGCTGGAGAATCAAGAGCCGCAGCCACGTTCGCACGCGCGCCTGGCACCACCAGGACATGCAAACACCGGACTTGAAATAGTTAACGCAGGTTGGGTTGAATGAAATGAAACCCAACTTATCTAAAGCTCCCTGTTGGGCTTCGCGCCCCACCCTAACCTACGGCTCTAGCTTGCATACTTCCGGACCGACTCGGCCATGGCGATGACGTTTTCCACTTTGGCTTCGTCCGGGATGCCGGCGGCACCGTCCAGTATCAGGCCACCGCCCTTGCCGACTGTCTGAATAAGTTTCCGGCAATAGGCATCGACATCATCCGCTGTGCCGGTGTTCAGTATCGAAGCCGGGACATTGCCGCGCAGGCAAACGATATTGCCCAGCACTTCCTTGGCCCTGAACATATCGGTCGCCTCAAACCGGTAGATGACCTTGCCACGCGGAATGTCAGCAATGGTTTCCAGCCGTGAAGTACAGTTTCCTTCCCAGAAGACGACGGGAACGAGATCCATTTCGATCAGGCTCATGATGATGTTTTTCAATTCGGGCCAGTAGAAGGTCCTGAACTGATCCGGTGACATGAATCCATCCAGCCCCCAGTGCAGGGGCAAGAACACATAACGGCAACCTGATCGTTCGGTCGCCGGTTTGACGTTACGGAGCAGCAGTACCCGCGCCTTGGCCATGGCCGCCAGCAGCTTGTCCTTGCGCTGGTACATATCGAGTATGCCGCCCTTGGAACCGCGCAGGGTATCGATGAAATGATCATAGGGGGCCTTGCAGAAAGCGCCGGTCAGCAAGGGGTAGCCGGCCTGGTTCATTGCCTGGACGAAGGCGCCGAGCTTCCGGTAACAGGCCGCGGTTTGTTCGCCGACTTTGAACAGATGCTGAAGACCGGTTTGCAGTTCGGGATGGGCGAAACCACTGACGGCGCCGACCACCTCCCATTCCATGGCTGCGGGGAAGTCCGGAAAGTGTTCCAACATTTTGAACCTGCCGGCTATGCGCGGCAGGTATTTGTGCAGATAGAAGCCGGTCGGATCGAAAATATAATCATCATATTCATCCGCCGTCATGAATTCCTGATCCAGGTATTGAAAAGTGGCATTAGGATCCGCGCCGTGGCCCGGCCAGCGCATGGGTTTGAAATCCACGCCCTCCACGGCCACGCCGAAAGGGAACAGGACCGCGGAGTAGGCATCGGGTTGTAATAGTTCGATGACCTGTCTGTGCGCATCGAAATACCGATCGATATCGTACATCGCTTGCTCGAAGGTGATGCCGGCATATTTAGCTGACCAGAAATTGGTGGAATAGACGAACGGCACCCGGTCACTCTCACGCAGAGCTACGGCATCCTCGATGCGTTGCAGACGTTCCTGATACAGTTGGGTGTTATGAGATACAGTCATTAGACTGTTACCGGTACGATTACGATTATGGCCATTAATACAGTCATTCTAGCCGCCCAGGATGATGACCCAGGTTGATCTCAATCAATTTCTGGCATGGCGACTATCTCTATGATGTAATGGCTTAAATCGATTAATACCTGTCAAGATTACAATCAACTGTTGCGGGGGCGGGGCGATATCCGGGTTATGAATAGCCCCTCGATAAAGAATATAATCCAATGAATACAAATCCTATACCGGGTTTTACCAGGCCAGAAAACTGGAGCAAGTTAACTGCGGACGGCAGGATCAAATGCCGTCTGGATCGCTGGGAACAGGGTGTGGATATCGCCTTCAAAAGCCCGGAGGCCAAAGTCGCCTATCAGCAACGGGTGCGGGTGCTGCGCGATGCCATCGAATTAAAAAACCCCCAGAAGCGCGTGCCGGCCATACCGATCATCGGCATGCATCTGACCAAACGCGCAGGCCTGACAACAATAGACGTGCTGCACCATTACGACAAACTGTTGCAGCCGATCCTCGACTATCATCGCGAATTCCAGCCGGATGTGCTATTCCCCAGCGGACCGCTGCCTGGCAAGGTCTGGGAGATACTGGATTACAAGGTTTATGCCTGGGCGGGCCATGGCCTGCCGGACGGCCACCAGTATCAGACCAAGGAAGGCGAATACATGACCGCCGACGATTATCCCTACCTGATCCGCGATCCTTCCGCCTTCTGGATGAAGCGCTACCTGCCCAGGGTGTTCGGCGCGCTGGAGCCGATGCGCAAGATGGCCAGCCTGCCCTCGATCACGGAGATCCTTTCCATCGCCCCCGCCGTCATGCCCTTCGGCATGCCGGACGTGCAGATGATGCTGCAAAAACTGATGGAGGCCGGCAACGAGGCCATAAAGGCTTTTCAAGCGACACAGCAGATTGCGGGCGCCGTCACAGGAGAAGGCTTTCCCATGTTGCTCGGTCCGCCATTTGCCACGATACCGTTCGACATGATCGGTGATGTCATGCGCGGCACGGTCGGTATCATGAAGGACCTGTACCAACGCCCCGACTACCTTATTGCGGCCTGCGAAAGACTGGTGCCGATCGTCATCAACGATATGGTCGAGGCCTGCGACCGGATGGACCGCAGTTTCGTCACCATCCCCCTGCACAAGGGTGCTGACGTCTTCATGTCGGACGCACAATATAAAAAGTTTTACTGGCCCATACTGAGAGCGGTGATGGAGGGGCTTAACAACGAAGGTATCGTACCGCTGTTGTTCGCTGAGGGCAGTTACAACAAACGCCTTGAAATCATTGCCGACTATCCGAAAGGACGAGTCATCTGGTTCTTCGACCAGACCGACATGCGCAAAGTCAAAGAGGTCCTCGGCGGATACCAGTGCGTCAAAGGCAACATACCCTCTTCTCTCATGACGGTCGGCAGTATCGACCAATTACGTAAATATTGCCAAGACCTGCTGGAACTGTTCTCGGACACCGGCGGCTTCATACTTGCCAACGGCGCTGTCGTCGATTACACCACTGACGAGCACCTGCGCACCCTCATCGAAGTGGTCCGGCAATAATAGAAAGTCGTTAGGAGTCAGGTGTAACCAGGGAAGGAGACATTATTATTGATGCAGATCAAATCCCTGCCCCGGTTTAATCCAGATAATGCCGGTTGATCATTCCCGGGCGATATTTCTCCATACAAAACTGAATCCAGGAGTTGAATCGTATCCCAAAGCAGTCATAACCCAGCGGAGGCATAATGATTGCGGTCGAACAACTGGCGGCGATAGTCGGCAAGAATAACATCAATACCTCGGCCCAGGTTCTGGATCAGTATGCCGGTGACCTGAGTTTCGTCAATCACATGCGGCCGGCTGGTATCGTCAAACCCGGCAAGGCAGCGGATGTGGAACAAATCATCAAACTCGCCAATACCACCCATACCCCGCTGGTACCAATCAGTTCCGGCCCACCGCATTTCCGCGGCGACACTGTGCCCGGTGCGGGCGGCGCGATCATTGTCGACCTGAGCGGTCTGAAAAAAATTCAGTTCGTCGACCGCGACCGGCGCGTGGCCATGTGTGAACCGGGCGTAACCTTCGCGGAACTGATCCCGGCGGTACGGGCGGCCGGGCTCAGGCTTAACATGCCGTTATTGCCACGGTCATCGAAATCAGTGGTTGGCAGCATCCTGGAACGTGAACCGGTTACCATGCCCACCTACCAATGGGATATCTCGGACCCGCTGGCCTGTGCCGGACTGTATTTCGGCACCGGTGATGAATTCCGC
>JACVQI010000011.1 GCA_015661095.1 Gammaproteobacteria bacterium | reverse complement strand
AGCAGGTATATTTTTTATTAAATCAGGTCGGATATCAGAAATATTACGATGCGGTGCCTTGGTAATCTTCACCATCAGGGCTGCCATGGACTCACCCATAAACGGTAATTCACCACAGAGTAACTGGAAAATGTAACCCCCAGCGAGAACAGATCTGTCCTTCCATTCAGGATTCTATTGCCTGTCAGTTGCTCTGGCGACATATAAGATGGAGTGCCGAGTACTATGCCGGTTTTGGTCTTGCTCGAATCTGTAATTCTTGCTATGCCGAAGTCAGTGATTTTTATAGTCGCGGATTCCGGTATGTACATGATGTTGCCGGGTTTGATATCGAGATGGATGACATTCTGTTGATGGGCGTAGTGCAGTGCTTCCGCTGCCAGCACGATTTCCGGTATGCCAGACCAGTCTGGGACGACAAGTTCGGTCGACTTAGCAATATTGGCCGAGGCCTGATCAAGGACAGGAGAAAAAAATAGTTTCACTAGATTGCCTTGACCCGGTCCGAATAGATTCCCGGTAGCAATTGCCACGAACAGTATCGAGATCAGCAGACCAACTAGCCAATGTTGATTATCCGGGATAGCTCTCGATCCCATTGATGTATATCGGGGTAATTGTTACGCAAAAGCCGGGCCGTATCGATGGCAGAAGAGCCCGAATACCTGATGGAGATGGCTTAAACTATTTACACCACTGCTGAACCGCAGCTTCTGCTTTGGCGGTTTCCGCGCCCCTTTCCGCCTGGCTCAAAACCCGTGGATTAAATGGATCCTTGGTGGGTTCATAGAGAAAACTCGCCGTTTTCATCCCGGCAAGGTTATTTTTTGCCAGATTGCAATTCTTGACTCTAGTTGCTTTGTCTTCCCTGGCTTTTTCTTTCAATTGCTGCTGCTCCTGTCTTTCATCAGTGTAGACTTCCAGAAGCTTAGTCTGTTTTTCCACTTCATTTTGATAGGTCGTATCTCCATGCGCGGAGTTGTGAATAATGATCTTTTCTGCCGTCCGGGCTTCGGGGCGATCGCCAAAATGGACTTTGCCATTCTCATCCACCCATTTGTAAATTTCAGCGGCTTGAACCACAACAGTGGTCAGCAATGATGACAGGATAATAATGACGGTTAATAAAACCCCTGGTAGATAACCATTAATATCTGCTGGCGGTATCGCGACAGCATTCGTTGCATAGATATGGCGTGGCGAGGGGCGGGATAAACTAATATCTCGAAGATTATCCCTGCTTAACGCTCCAGAAGTTTGATTTTTCCGGTTTTGTCCTTCCATTCGTCGGCGTCCCCAGGTGCATCTTTCATTTCGTTAATCACCGGCCATTCCTTTGCCAGCTCAGCATTCAAAGCGATGAATTCCTGTAGATTCTCGGGAACATCATCTTCCGACATGATGGCTTCAACGGGACATTCCGGCTCGCACAACGTGCAGTCGATACATTCGTCAGGGTCGATGACCAGCATATTCGGTCCTTCATGGAAACAATCCACAGGGCAGACTTCCACGCAGTCTGTGTACTTACATTTGATGCAAGCTTCAGTCACTATAAATGGCATTGTTTTTTACCTTTGTTCTTGCAGATTTTCACGGGGTCCAGGCTTTGTTCCCGGATGTCATATGATACCTTCTTCACCGTGATAGAGAAAGTCCGCTGGTGTTACGATTGTGTGACCCTGGCATGCAGATTGAACAGAATATCCAGGGCCTGTTTGGGTGTTATTTCATCAGGATTCAAGGTTTTCAATTCTTCCAGCAGAGAGTGTTGCTGCTGGAACATATCAGTCTGGGGCGGGATGGCCTGGCCGGTGATATAGGCCCTTTGTTCCATTTCCCCTAATCGGTTTTTTGCCTGCTCGATGATGGTTTTGGGTATTCCCGCCAGTTGTGCCACCTGTAAGCCATAGCTGCGGCTGGCAGGCCCTTCCTTGACGGTATGCATAAAGACAATCTTCTCGCCGTGTTCGACCACGTCCAGATGGACATTTTCAGTGTGTGGAACATGGGCAGGCAGGGCGGTGAGTTCAAAATAATGTGTCGCGAATAGCGTGTAAGCTCCAACTTCGCTCGCCAGATGGGCGGCGCAGCACCAGGCCAGCGCCAGGCCGTCCTCAGTGCCGGTGCCACGGCCGATTTCATCCATCAAAACCAGACTGTTGCGGGTCGCGTTATTCAGGATGTTCGCGGTCTCGGTCATTTCGACCATGAAGGTGGACTGTCCTCCAACCAGGTCATCGGCCGCGCCAATCCGGGTGAATATCCGGTCTATCGGTCCGAACACGGCCGTTTGTACCGGAACATAACTGCCGATATGGGCAAGGATGGAAATGAGTGCGATCTGCCGCATGTAAGTGGATTTTCCCCCCATATTCGGACCGGTGATGATCAGCATGCGCCGGCTGTCGTTCAGGCACAGGTCATTCGGGATGAATGGGCCGGTCCGATATTGTTCGATGACCGGGTGCCGGCCGGCCACGATGGCAATACCGGATTCACTGGAAAAGGCAGGTGGATTGAAGTCCAGATTATCGGCGCGCTCCGCGAACGCGGTCAGGACGTCGATTTCGGCGATGGCCGCCGCGCATTGCTGTAAGGCGATCAGGTCCTGGCAAATTCTTTCCAGTATGGTCTGATATAACTGTTTCTCCCGCGCCAGCGCCTTGCTCTGGGCGCCCAGAATCCGGTCTTCGAAACTTTTCAGTTCCTGCGTGATGAAACGCTCTGTGGCTTTCAGCGTCTGCCGGCGGTGATAATCTTCCGGCACACTGTCGCTGTGCAAGCGGCTGATTTCAATATAGTAACCATGAACCCTGTTGTAGGCGACCTTGAGATTATTGATGCCGGTCCGTGACTTTTCCCTTGTTTCCAGCTCCAGTAAATAGGCACTTGTCCCCAGGTCCAGGTGCCGCAGTTCATCCAGCTCCGGGTCGAATCCGTCGGCGATAATGCCGCCATCGCGGATCGTTGCCGGTGGCGCATCCACCAGGGCGCTGACCAGATACTGATACAGTTCGGGACAGGTGTTGATAGCACTGGCGAGTAATCGCAAGCGCGGGCTGTCGATCTTATCTATCAGTTGCTTCAGGCTTGGCAGCTCGGTGAGCGTGGCGCGTAACTGGATCAAATCCCGTGGCCGGGCTGTAAGCATCGCCACCCGCGTCAGGATCCGCTCCAGATCACCAATGCGGCGCAGGCTTTCCCGGGTGGCGATATAGTTCCGGTCGGTCAGCATGTGGCTGACGGCATCGAGCCGGTAACGCAGGGTCTCTTGATCGCGGATGGGCCGGTTCAACCAGCGTCTGAGTAGTCGGCTGCCCATACTGGTGGCCGCGGTATCCATGATCTTGAGCAGGCTATGATTCGCGTTACCGGAGAGGTCGCTTTCCAGTTCCAGGTTACGCCTGCTGATGGCATCCAGCACGATACAATCGGTCTGCTGATCCAGCCTGATGGGTTTAAGATGGATGAGACTGGTGCGTTGTGTTTCATGCAAGTATTGCAGCAGGGCGCCAGCGGCTGACACCAGCCGTGGCAGATGCGCAACTCCAAATCCGGACAGCTCCTGCACCCCATACTGGTTTCTGACCCATGCTTCCGCCGCTTTGACTTCATAATGCCAGGGCGGCCGCCGGGTAATACCTTTATAGGTCATGCCCAATTCATCGAATAAGGGACTGTCTTCCGGCAGCAGTATTTCTGCCGGCTGCAGCCGTTCCAATTCGCCATACAGAGAGCTTAAATTCAGGGCTTCCATGACGGTAAAGCTGCCACTGGACAATTCCATACAGGCCAGGCCGTATTCATACTGCCCGGAAATACTGACCAACAGGTTATCCGCGCGCTCGTCGAGCAAGGCCTCATCGGTGACGGTGCCGGGGGTGATGATCCGGACCACTTTTCTTGCCACCGGCCCTTTGGCGAGATTCGGGTCGCCGATTTGTTCACAGATCGCTACCGATTCGCCCATGCGCACGAGTTTCGCGAGATAGCCGTCAACGGCATGATAGGGGACCCCGGCCATGGGTATGGGCGCCCCCGCCGACTTGCCCCTGCTGGTCAGGGTGATATCCAGCAGGCGTGCGGCTTTTCGGGCATCCTCGTAGAATAACTCATAAAAATCACCCATGCGGAAAAACAGCAGCATATCCGGAAATTCGGCTTTGCAAGCCAGGTATTGCTGCATAACCGGTGTGTGCTGGGCAGGAGGCGCGGCGACCTGTGACATGGACCCGCATTGTAACGAAAGTGAATTTTAAACTCTATGGCTACGCGGCCGGTCTGGATGAACCATATATACCCTTGAAATTTCATCGCTAAATCCATAAATATGGTTAACTATCCAAAACCGCAGAGGACTGGTTGTATGAATGTTGAAGCCAAACAAGAAACCCTGGGATTTCAGGCCGAAATCAGGCAATTACTGGATCTGATGATCCATTCCCTGTACAGCAATCGCGAGATTTTCCTGCGTGAGCTGATCTCCAATGCCTCGGACGCGGCCGATAAATTACGGTTCGAGGGCCTCAAGAATGACAGTCTGTTCGAGGATGATCCGGATCTGAAGATTCGCGTGGAATATAACAAGGAGCAAAAGACCATCAGCGTTATCGATAATGGCATCGGTATGTCACGGGCGGAGGTCATCGACAACCTGGGCACCATCGCCAAATCAGGCACCAGGCAGTTTTTCGACGCACTGACAGGCGATGCCGGCAAGGATTCCCAGTTAATCGGCCAGTTCGGCGTTGGTTTTTATTCGTCCTTTATCGTCGCCAAAAAAGTAGAGGTTGTCACCCGCCGTGCCGGCGCCTCCCGCAATGAGGGAGTGCGCTGGATCTCCACCGGTGAGAATGATTACACCATTGAGACGGTGGAACGCCCGAAGCGCGGCACCAAAGTGACGTTGTTCCTGCGGGACGAAGCGGAGGAATTTCTGGACGGATTCCGACTGCGTAGCATCATTCGTAAATATTCCGATCATATTTCCTTGCCGATCGTCATGCCGGCGGAAGGGGAGGATGCCAAAGGCGAGGAAACCGCCAACAGCGCCTCCGCCCTGTGGTCGCTGTCGAAAAAGGATATCAAGGAGCAGGAGTACCATGAGTTTTACAAACACGTCGGGCATGATTTCGAAGACCCCCTGGCTTACGTCCACAACAAGGTCGAAGGCAAGCTCGAATATACCAGTCTGCTCTTCATACCCGGGCGGGCGCCATTCGATCTCTGGGATCGGGAAGCCAGACACGGGATCAAACTGTATGTACGAAGGGTGTTTATCATGGACGATGCGGAACAGTTGATGCCGTCTTATTTGCGCTTCGTCCGCGGCGTGGTGGATTCCAATGACCTGCCCCTGAATATTTCGCGGGAGATACTGCAACGCAACAAGACCATCGATTCCATCCGCTCCGGCTGCGTGAAGAAAATACTGGAATTACTGAAAACTATCGCGACCAGCGATAAGGAAAAATACGCCAGGTTCTGGAAGGAATTCGGCCGGGTCCTGAAGGAAGGGGTGATCGAGGAGCACGACAAAAAAGACGACCTGGCCAGGTTATTCCGGTTTTCCTCCACCCAGGATGATAGCGGCGCCCAGTCCGTCTCGCTGGAGGAGTATGTCGGCCGGATGAAGGAAGGCCAGAAGGCTATCTATTTCGTGACTGCGGAAAATTACGCCACAGCGAAAAACAGTCCGCATCTGGAAATATTCCGCGCCCGGAATATCGAAGTCCTGTTATTGACCGATCCCATCGATGAATGGGTCACCACGCATCTGCATGAGTTCGACAGTAAACCGTTGCAATCCGTGACCAAGGGCGAACTGGACCTGAGCGGTGTCGCAGAGACGGAGGCTGCAGAACAGGTCAAGCACAACGAAGCAGACATTGGCGGTCTGGTCAAGCAGATGCAGGAAATCCTCAAGGACCAGGTCAAGGACGTGCGGGTTACGCAGCGCCTGACTACTTCGCCGGCCTGCCTGGTGGTTGATGAACACGGCATGGGACGGCATCTGGAGCAGATCCTCAAGGCTTCCGGCCAGAAGATTACCGGATCCAAACCGATACTGGAGATTAACCCGGGACATCCGATCATCCAGCGGTTGCATGCAGAAACCGATGAGGCGCGGGTTAAGGACTGGTCGCATATACTGTACGATCAAGCATTGTTGAGTGAAGGCGGGCAACTGGCCGATCCCGCGGAATTCGTACGGAAATTAAACCGTATGTTTATTGAGTTGACGGGAACAGGCAGTTAACTGAAAGGATTTGGCTTACCGCGAGTCTGGCCTATGTCTTATAATAACAACCAGGAATGATATAGCTGCAGGTGAAAGTAACTGCCAGGGATAGCGCTTGATAGAGGATTAACGATACGGCGATGTAAGTACGATGGATATCTCAACTGTAGATTTTTCAAATCTGCTGGAAGAACTCACGGACATCGGCATCGCCTTGTCCGCGCAGAAGGACCATCGCATCCTGCTGGAAATGATCCTGCTGAAGGCGAAAGAACTGACCAATGCTGATGGTGGCACGCTCTATTTGCGCACCAACGATGACCATCTGAAATTCGAAATCATGATCACCGAATCACTGGGGATCCATAAAGGTGGAACCAGCGGCGAGGAGATCAAGTTCAAACCGATCGCGCTGTATGATGAATTCGGCCAGGCCAATAACCACATGGTGGCAACCTGGGCGGTGTTGAGCGGTGAAACGGTAAATATCGAGGATGCTTACACGGACGCCAAATTCGATTTTTCCGGCACCAGGGCCTTTGACCAGCAAACCGGCTACCGATCCAGGTCCTTTCTCACCGTGCCGTTGACCAATCACGAGAACTCGAATATCGGCGTCCTGCAGCTGTTAAACGCCAAGGATCGGGAAACCGGCGCGGTAAAACCGTTTTCGGAACTGGACCAGCAGGTGGTGGAATCGCTGGCGTCGCAGGCCGCGGTGACGATCACCAACCAGAGTCTGATCGTTGCCCAGAAAAAACTGTTCGATGCCATGATCCAGTTGATCGCCAATGCCATCGATGAGAAATCTCCCTATACCGCCGGTCATTGTCACCGCGTGCCAATACTGACGAATATGATTGCGGACGCAGCCTGCCGGGTGTCTTACGGTCCGTTAAAAACCTTCTCCATGTCGGAACCGGAAAGATACGCGTTGAACGTCGCCGGCTGGTTACATGATTGCGGTAAAATCACCACGCCCGAATTCGTGGTCGATAAAAGTACCAAACTGGAGACGATATACGACCGTATTGAACTGGTCGAAACCCGGTTTGAAATACTCAAGCGTGACAGGGAAATACAGCTATTAAGGAAAAAACTCGCCGAATTGGGATCTGATCCTGATCCGAAAACCGACTCACTATTTCAGTCTGAACTCATCCGTTTGACCGATGAGTATGATTTCATCCGGCGCAGCAATATCGGCGGTGAATCCATGAGCGAAACGGACAAGGTCAATATACGAACTATTGCCAGCCGCACCTGGCAGGGACCTGATGGTACCCAACAAAAACTCCTGACTGATGAAGAAATCTATAATCTCGTTGTGGAGAGGGGCACCTTAACGGCCGAGGAGCGCAAAGTGATCAATAACCATATTGTTGTAACGATCAATATGCTGGAATCATTGCCGTATCCGAAGCATCTGGAAAGCGTGCCGGAATACGCGGGCGGGCATCATGAGAAAATGGACGGCACGGGTTATCCGCGGGGTCTGACCCGCGACCAGATGTCGATCCCGGCCAGAATGATGGGTATTGCGGATATCTTCGAAGCCTTGACGGCAGGTGACCGGCCCTACAAGAAAGCGATGCCGTTGTCCCAGGCCTTGTCCATCCTCGGGCGTATGAAACTTGGCAATCATATCGATCCGGATCTGTTCGATTTATTCATCAGTGAGAAGGTTTATCTGGAGTATGCGGAAAAATATCTCAGTGCTGAGCAGATAGATGAGTTTGATATCACCGCGATACCCGGCTATTTCCCTATACCTTTTTCCACTAATTAAAAATTGGTTTTGCCAACCACGCCACGGGAATTTTTAACCTATGCGGAACAGCAGTTCAGCGCCGCAGATTTATGTTACGGCCACGGTACGGATAACCCCGCCGATGAAGCCGCATATCTGGTATTACGGGCACTGTCGCTGCCATTTGCAGCCGATACAGAAGTTCTTGACCGACCCCTGGAACGTCGGCAGAAGGAACACCTGCGGGAACTGATCGACCACAGAATCAGGGAACGCATCCCGGTTGCCTATCTGGTCAACGAAGCGTGGTTTGCCGGCATGCCGTTTTATGTCGATCAGCGGGTCATCATCCCGCGTTCCCCGTTGGCTGAACTGATCGTAGCAAGATTTACTCCCTGGTTGCAGGAGACCCAGGTGCGGCGCATTCTGGATATCGGTACCGGCAGTGGCTGCATCGCAATTGCCTGTGCCTGCGCTTTCCCGGAAGCCAGGGTTGATGCGACCGATTCGGTTGATGCGGCATTGGCTGTCGCGAAAAAGAATATTGATACTTACCAACTGACCAACCGGGTCAGGCTGTTCAAAGCCAATGTATTCGAGGGTTTGCCGCCGGCGCAATATGATCTGATTGTTTCCAACCCGCCCTATGTGAGCGCGGCCGAGGTGCGTGATTTACCGGCAGAGTATCGCCACGAACCGGAGCAGGCCCTGCTCGCGGGCACGGACGGTCTAACCGTAGTCAGTACGATCCTGCAACAAGCCAGTGGTTATCTTGCCGAACATGGTTTATTAATCATAGAGGTTGGGAACAGCCAGGCTGCGGTGATGGAGGCCTTTCCAAACCTGCCTTTCACGTGGCTGGAATTTGAATACGGTGGCGAGGGAGTGCTGCTGTTAACGGCGGAAGATTTACCGCAATCCTGATGAATTACCGGTTCCTCCAGGCTGGTCCCGGAAGTCTTGTCAGTTCCGACTACTGTTCTCGAGCCGCGACGGCCGGTTGAATAACCGTTACAATAGAAACCTATGTCCGGTAATTCTATTGGCAAATTATTCACAGTAACCACCTGTGGCGAAAGCCATGGGCCGGGCTATCTGTGCATTGTTGACGGCTGCCCGCCGGGGCTGGCGCTGTCCGAAGCTGACTTGCAGACTGATCTCAACCGCCGTAAACCCGGTCAGTCCCGGCACGTCAGTCAGCGGCGCGAAGACGATATCGTCCGGATTATGTCAGGCGTGTTCGAAGGCAAAACTACGGGTACGCCCATTGGTTTGCTGATCGAGAACCAGGACCAGCGTTCGAAGGATTATTCGGACATCCAGGATGTTTTCCGGCCTGGACATGCGGATTACACCTATCAGCAGAAATATGGCCTGCGCGATTACCGGGGCGGCGGCCGGGCTTCCGCGCGGGAAACCTGTATGCGCGTGGCTGCCGGCGCTATCGCCAAGAAATATCTGCATCAGCAATGCGGTACGCTGATTCGAGGCTATCTCGCGCAACTCGGACCACTGGTGATAGCTTTCAAGGACTGGCAGGTGGTGGAAGCCAACCCATTTTTCTGCCCCGATGCGAATCGAGTGCAGGAACTGGAGGATTACATGGACCAACTTCGCAAGGAAGGCAACTCGGTGGGCGCGAGGATTAATGTGATCGCCAGCCAGGTGCCGGTGGGATTGGGTGAGCCAATTTTTGACCGGTTGGATGCTGATATCGCCAAGGCCATGATGGGCATCAATGCCGTCAAAGCCGTTGAACTCGGCGCGGGCTTTGCCTGTGTCGCACAGAAGGGTGATGAACACAGGGATGAAATGACACCGGCCGGTTTCCTGAGTAATCGTGCCGGCGGAGTGCTGGGTGGCATATCCACAGGTCAGGATATAGTTGTCAGCATCGCCCTGAAACCAACGTCCAGTATCCGGATCCCGGGACGCAGCATCAATAGCAAAGGTGAATCAGCGACCGCGGTGACCAAGGGCAGACATGACCCCTGTGTCGGCATACGGGCCACTCCGATTGCGGAGGCCATGCTCGCCCTGGTGCTGATGGATCACGTCTTGAGACAGCGGGCGCAGAATGCTGATGTTAATTCTGAGACACCGGTAATTCCCGGCTCAGTCTGAATCCCAATCCTGCGTAAGCTGTAACTTCAGAATAATTCAGAAAATATTACTGCAATCAAGCGTTTGGTACAGGAGGGATTTTTCGTAACGGGACTGTTCTCGATTCTGGATGCCTTGCTCGATCATCCATTCGAGGAAGTACTGAAACAACTGCCGCTGAGCGATAACATCGTGGTGGCGATAGTGAATTACGACGGTCCGCTGGGTGCGGCCTTAAAATGCAGTATAGCCTGCGAGCGCTGCCATTGGTCCGATATCGTTTTTGCTGATTTGCCTGCAACCGATATCTATGACTCCTATACCCAATCGATCAGCTGGGCGCGCCAATCTCTGGCCGGATTATGAAGCAGCAGTTACTCCAGCCTGGCAATACGCTCAAGCCGGTATCCTTTGTGATAGATTGAGGTCAGTTTCCAGCCGTGCTCCTCGGTTAACTCAAGCTTTTTTCTGATGCGGCTGATATGAATATCAATCGTACGCGTGTGAATTTCCGGTCCATACCCCCAGATTTCCTCTAACAGTTTGGTGCGCGAAAGCAAATCACCGATATTTTGCAGCAGGTACCTGGCCAGTTCGAATTCTTTCGGTGTCAGCGCGATTTCAACGCCGGACTTGGTGATTCGGTGGCAGTTGAAATCCAGAGAGTACGGTTCAATATAAGTAGTATTGTTGATTTTTTCATGCTGACGTGCGCGACGGACCAGGGCAGTGATGCGCGCCAGCATTTCCTCCAGCTGTACCGGCTTGGTCATATAATCATCCGCGCCGGCATCCAGCATTGCGACTATATCCTGCGTGGAATCACGGCCGGTGATGAAGATAATCGGCAAGTCATGGCCGATGCTGTCGCGAGCCCAGCGCAATACCTTGTCACCACTGATGTCCGGTAACTCCCAATCAATAATGAGTAAATCAAATACACGATTGTGGAACTCATTGATTAAGGATTGACCGGTCACAAAGACAGTACATGCGTGTCCGGACGTTTCAATGTACTGTTTTATAAGTCTGGCGTCAGCCGGATTGTCTTCCAATAATGCGATATCCATATTCTGACTCAATATTAACCCCTGCGGGAAAAAAAATTAATGAATTGGTAATATTTCATTTTAATATGACAAGCATATAGCATAACGGGCCAGTCTCGTCTTTGTTATTTGCTATATTCGTCGATCTTTGCGAGAAAATTATTAATATCCATGGGTTTTGTAATATATTCCGCGAAGCCGAGCTGCAATGCCCTGCGCATGTTCTCCTGATCGACGTAGGCGCTGACGGCGATAACTGGAATGGCTGCCAGGTCGGGATAGTTTTTCAGTAGTCTGATTCCCTCGAATCCGCTTATCTCAGGTAGGTCCAGATCCATCAGGATGATATGCGGGTGATGCGTGAGCGCTGATTCAATACCGGACTTCACCGTATAGGCATGCAGGAGCTGGATATTCGGGCGTTCCATCAGTAATTCCCTGACCAGTAATAGGTTGGTGTCATTGTCCTCGATATACAGCACTGTCGCCGGCGTGTTCAGCACCGGAGCTGAAATTTCAGATGAAACTGTGACATCCGGCTGCCTGGCAATGGCGCTGATTTCCGGCTCGGTGCCGGGAATTTCGATCCAGAAAGTAGTTTCCTTGCCGATGCTGCTGCGCACGCCGATTCTGCCGCCCATCAACTCCGTCAGTCGTTTGGACAGGGCGAGACCGATACCCACTCCTTCTTCCTTCCTGTGTTGCGGTAGCCGGGTAAACGGCTGGAATATTGTTTCGAGATGCTCATCGCTAATGCCGTCGCCGCTGTCAGTAACTTCAATCACAATAAGGCCCGAATCCTGTTCGCGGGAATAGATTTTTATCGTACCTGACAATTTATTATATTTCACAGCATTGGTGAGAAGATTCACCATCACCTGTTTCAAACGCAATGGGTCGGCGAGGACGAAAAGGTCCTCGTTGTTACGGTACGGAGTGAATATCTCTATAAATTTTTGTTTGGCGATCGGCAGGATCAAGGCAATGCATTCATTAAGGAATGGCGCTAATTGAATATTGATACTTTCCGTATGTAACTGATTTGCCTCAATGCGGGACAGGTCGAGGACTTCATTGATAAGGTGCAGTAAATGATTCCCTGCATTATGTATTTCAGAGATATACTGCAATTGCATCTCAGTCAGGTTCCGTTCCCTGGAGGATTCCAGTAATTGCGAAAAGCCCAGCACGGCATTCAACGGCGTGCGCAGTTCATGACTTATTTTCGACAGGAAATCGGACTTTGCCTGACTGGCATTGATGGCCAGATCTCTTGCCGCCAGCAAATCCCGCTCGATGAACTTCCTGGCCGTGATATCGCTGTTAATCGAAACGTACTGGTAGGGACGGGATTGCTCGTCAATAAAGGGTACGATGGTCATGGTAACCCAATACACATCACCATTCTTTTTCCGATTGCAGATTTCACCCTGCCAGACCTTGCCCTGCTTGATGGTTGTCCACAGCTCCTGAAAAAACTCCCGATCGTGGAAACCGGAATTTAAAATACTGTGGTCCTTGCCGATCAGTTCGGCTCTGGTGTAGCCGCTGATTTCACATAATTTATTATTAACATAAATTATAGTGCCATTGATATTCGTGATGCTGACGATGGCGTGTTGATCCAGCGCGAACTGCTGATTCTCCAGTTCCCGCAGTGCCTTGAACAGGTCCCGGTTGATCGAGTTCAGCGTCCGGGCCCGGGACACGCGTGAACTGATCGTCGCAACGAGATAATCCGGTTCAACCGGTATAGTAATAAAATCATCACCACCTGAAGTTATTGCATTCAGGTGTTTCGTGTAGTTTGCGTCGGTTGATAAGAAGATAATCGCGATACCTGCGAAGTTCTCCTCCTGCCTGATGATTCTGGTCAGTTCAAGACCGGTTAATAATGGCATGACCAGATTCATTAATATCAACTCCGGCCTGCTGGCAGCGAGCATTTCCAGGGTTCTGTCCGGCTTGTCGACTATAGTGATATGCATACCCTCCTGGCCCAGGACCATGGCATAAAATTTCACCATCGGCTCATCATTGTCGATAATCATGATGCGAAATGGATCTTTTGGCACACCGCTCGTTAACTCTTCAACTTTATCCGCGATTTTGTCCACCACCAGCGGCAGGGTGTAAAAATCGGTGGCGCCGGATCTAACCGCGAGTAATCGCGTTTCCAGGTTATTATCCCGGGCTACGAAGATTATAGGTACGTTAGCGCTATGAAAATGACCCTCAGTTTCCACTTGCCGGGACTGCAGGATCTTGTTATCAAGCAATGGGGTGTCCGTTATGATGAGTTTGGGAAGGTTTTCACTGGCCGCCTGAACAAGGTTGTGATAACTGGAGAATACCTGAGGCCGGTAGCGTAACTGCAATTGTTCAGTCAGTGGCTCAGCCCACGAATTGCTGGTGTCGAGGATGAAAATTCGGGGAACTTTATCACCTAGCTCTGGTGTTATGGTTGTTGGCTCCCAGCGTCGGGCTCGAGGCCGCTGGTTGGAGAGATTGGCACTGCTTGATACCGTGGTTTCCAGGGATTTAATCAGGAGGTCCGTCTGCTGTTTGTGGAGATGGGTAAGTAATTTTTTTTCGTGACTGATGAAGGCCAGGAAATTACCAAGTTTATGGGCTTTGTCCGCAATCATAAACAGGTTGAATGGCAGGCTCTGGATTTCCAGTTGCAGTGCCAGGTCTTGTAACTGCCGGATTGCGGCGGAATCGCAACGTCCGGACCTGGCAGTGCGCCAGACGTCCCTGATGGCGTCGATCTTGTCATCCAGATGTTGTATGAAATCCTCATGAATAGTCGTCAACCGATCTTGCAGAATGAGGTCCGATTTGTCCATGTTGTAAGATTGCAGTGTCTAAAATAAGAATTTCGCCATGTCGATGATATTACGAATAATGTATCATCCGCCACTGGTTCCGGCGCGAAATTTAACGTACCGGGCAATTATTTACCTCATAGTTACGACTATAAGAAATACTGTACCGGTGACGCGGGTCAACTAATATATTGAGAGAAGGAATTTTTAATTACTAACGGTTCTTTGCCCCGTTTCAAGCATACTGGATAATGAAAAGACTTTTTCGCATATTGACTGTTTTCGAATCCTCACCTTTCTGCATGTTGCTGGTAGACAGGGCAGGCGAGGTGTTGCAGGTAAATCCCGCCGTCAGTGCGATGCTGGCATATGATGTGGGCGATGTTATTGGAGCCAATATCTCGAAGTTCTGCCGGGAACCGGATGTCGGTGAGATCCATTCCGCTATTGCCGGGCTGTTCTCCGGCGACCGGAGTGATTATCGGGCTGAAATGCAATTTCAACGTCATACAGGAGGTTTCCTCTGGTGTGAATTGTCGCTGTACCTGGTCGGGGACAATGCCGGCAGGCCGCCTGGTTGCTTATTGCAATTACAGGATATCAGTGAGCGTAAACAGGCAAGTCTGTCGCTACAGAAACAATCGGCACTTACCCGTTTGCTCGGACGCATCGCCCTGGAAACTAATGAGGCGGCGACATTGGATGAAGCCTTGCGTATCTGCCTGGATCAGGTCTGCGAGTATACCGGCTGGCCCGTTGGGCACGCCTATCTGGCGGATGACAAAAATAAAAAATTTGTTATCAGGAAATTCCGGTGCCCGGAACAACCGGAGTATGCCGAAATTCGCACCGCCAGTAATTCCATCAAATACAGTGTCAGTGCGGGTCTGCCGGGGCGGGTCATGCGCACACACACACCGGTATGGATCAGTGATTTTAACCACGTGGAAAATTTTCCAAATGCAAAATATCTGGTGAATCTCGGCTTGCAAGCCGGGTTTGCGTTCCCGGTATTCAGCAACAACGAACTCGTAGCTGTACTGGAGTTCTTCAGTCGGGATGTGACGGAATCAGATTTTGAATTCCTCGAGGTGATGTCGCATATCGGTGTGCAATTAAGCCATGTAAGCAAGCGGGAAACCTCGCGGCATGCCTTGCAATTATCCGAAGAAAAGTTTGCCACGGCATTCCGGTCCAGTCCGGATGCGATTGCCATGGTTTCCATGATCGATGGAAAATATATCGATATTAACCAGAGATTTCTGCAATTGTTCGGGTACCGCAGACATGAGGTCGTCGGTAATAATATCGGCAGCTTAAGCCTCTGGGATCAACCTGAACAGGAGCAGGTGTTCACCGGTGCATTACGGGAACACGGCATGGTCCATGATCTGGAGGTCGGGCTGCGCAATTCCGCTGGAGCGACCGTAAGTTGCCTGGTATCCGCCGAAATCATTGATATCGGTGGAGTGAAGCATGTCCTTGTGATCTACCGGGACATTACCGAGCGCATTGAAACCACGAACGCCCTGAAACGCAGCGAGCGTCTGTTGCGCAGTTATTTCAACGCCGGGTTCGTCGGGATGGCGATAGTCAGTCCGGACAACAGGTTTATCCAGGTCAATGACACCGTCAGCGATATTTTTGCCTACCCACAAACGCAGTTACTCGGCATGAGCATCAATGATTTAATATGTCCTGAGGATGTTGCCGAATCAGCCAGTTTATTTAACAGCATTATCACCCGCGGAATCGACGGCTATTCCGGCGAGCTACGTTGCCTCAGGCAGGATGGTAATATCATTACCGTTTCCTTATCGACGGAATGTGTCCGTAAGGATGATGGTTCCATCGATTATCTGGTGGCATTTTTTCAGGATATCACCAAACGTAAACAGTCCGAGCTGGAACTGCGTGACAGCGAGGCAAGTCTGCGCAAGGCACAACATATCGCCCATCTGGGCTTTTGGGAAACGGATCTGGTTTCCGACAAACTGTTTATCTCCGATGAAATCTATACGATCTGCTCGATAGACAGGCAGGGCTTCAATAATGACAGGGTCTCTTTTCTAAACCTGATACATCCGGATGATCAGCAGCGATTTATCCAGGGCAGGGAGGAAATGATCAGTAGTGACACCACGTTCAACATGGAATACCGGATACTGCGTCGCGACGGGACAGTCCGCTATGCGCATACTCAAGCCGAATTGATACGAAACAGCGACGGGGATCCCATCCGCATGGTGGGTACGCTGCTGGATATCACCGAACGGAAAACGGCCGAGATCGCCTTGTCCCGATCCAACCGTGCCTTGCGTGTACTGAACCAATGTATCCATACCATCGTCCACGCCGCCAGCGGCCAGGAAATGATCGAAGCGGTCTGTAATACCATCATCGAGACCGGCGGGTATCGCTTTGCCTGGGTAGGTTATGCCCAGTCCGATATCGCAAAAACTGTTTATCCGGTGTCCAGGGCCGGACACGAAGCCGGATATCTGGATAATTATTTCAGCTGGAATAAGGACAGCAAAACCTTCGATCCCGTCAGTGATGCCATCGCCAGCGGTAAACTTGCCGTTGTTAACAATCTTACCGATGATAATGTTTATGGATCGCTCCGGAATGCCGCTCTGGTCCGAGGCTACCGCTCCGAGATCGCTTTACCCCTCAAAGTCGGTAGCCAGGCCTTCGGCGCGCTCATGATTTATGCTGCAGAACCAGATGCCTTCGATGCGGAGGAAATCCAGTTACTAACCAGTCTGGCAGATGACCTCGCCTATGGCATACTTTCCCTGCACTCACGGGCGGAACACGAACGTTCCAGCCGCTCGCTCCGCAATAATGAAAACCACTATCGGCTGTTGTACGATGCTAATCCCAGCATGTTTTTTACGGTGGATGAACACGGAATTATTTTGTCGGTGAACCGGTATGGGGCGGAGCAGTTGGGTTACCGGGTCGATGAACTGGTTGGCAGATCCATATTTGAGCTGTCCCTGGAAACCGATAAAAAATCCGCACATCGGCAATTACGGGCCTGGCTGGAACGGCCTGACACCGTATACAAGCAGGAGCAGAGGAAGGTAGCGAAGGATGGCAGCGTGTTTTGGGTAAATGAAAGTATACGGGTGCTGAGGAATAGCGCAGGTGATCTCAACATACTCATCGTGTGCGCCGACATCACGGCCACCCGCCGGCAAGCGGATGAACTTGCTTATCGGGCTATCCACGATTCCCTGACCGGGTTGATCAATCGGGGTGAGTTTGAACAACGGCTGCGGCAACTGCTGGGCTCGGCCCGGTCGGATAATACCCAGCACGCCCTTTGTTATCTGGATCTGGACCAGTTCCGGGTGATCAACGACAGCTGCGGTCATGTCGCCGGTGACGAATTACTGCGTCAGCTGGGCGCGCTGCTGCTCGGCAAGATCAGAAAGCGCGATACCGCCGCCCGTCTCGGCGGTGATGAATTCGTGGTCCTGATGGAGCATTGTCCATTACCCCGGGCGGAGGTCATCGCCGGAAAGATATTGCAGGCCATCGAGGATTTTCAATTTGTCTGGGATAAGCACAATTTCAGGCTGGCAGTGAACATCGGGCTGGTACCGATCAATAATCTGTCCGGCAGCATGGTGGAAGTCATGAATGATGCCGATCGCGCCTGCTATACCGCCAGGGACCTGGGCCGTAACCGCCTGCATGTACTTGGAACGAGTGCGGTCGAACTGGCGCAAAAGCATGGCGAGATACGCAGGCGTGACGAGATCCGATACGCCCTGGAACATGATGGGTTCCAGTTATATTTCCAGTCCATCGAATCATTGCAAAGCCGCAAGGATGAGCAGCCGCGGTTTGAAGTCCTGCTGCGGATGAACGCGGAGTCCGGTGGCTTGCTGACACCCGAGGATTTTATGCCAGTGGCCGAGCGTTGCGGTCTATCGGTAACAATTGACCAGTGGGTTATCAACAAATTATTTGAATTACTGACGGTTTTTCAGAAGCAGGACCGGAATGTTCCCCAATTTTTCGTGAATCTGTCCGGCTATTCCCTGGGCGACGATGAGTTGTTGCAATTCATCGTCAAACGTCTGGGCGGCCAGGCCATCGCCCCGGAAAAAATCTGTTTCGAAATTACCGAAACCGTCGCCATCGCCAACCTGACCCAGGCCGTGCGCTTCATCAATGTGCTGCGTGAGAGCGGCTGCTACTTTGCCCTGGATGACTTCGGCAGCGGCCTGTCATCCTATGCCTATCTGAAAAATCTCCAGGTTGACTATCTGAAGATAGACGGATTTTTCGTCAAAGGCATAGCCTCGGATCCGGTCAACCTGGCGATAGTCAAATCCATGCACGAGATCGGCAAGGCCCTGGGCAAGCAGACTATCGCCGAGTCCGTCGAGGATAAAAAAACCCGGGACATCCTGCAAAAAATCGGCCTCGATTACGTGCAGGGGAATTTCATCGCCGCCGAACGGACCTTCGCCGAAATCAGCCGCGGCAATCCGGCGAATATCATCGAATTTTCAAAAAAGGGTTGAACGAGTGGGCACAGCATTCGATTTCTCAAAATAAAGTTTTATACGGATTCCGTATAACGCAGTATTTATGACTTTCCAGATATTCAACAATGCGTAACCTTGACCGGCTCATCACTATTTGGTTGCTTCTCTTTAGCCATTGTAGGGAGGGCACGTTGTTTGTGCCCACGCGGAAAGGGAATATTGGCAAAACTATCTCGATATCGCCGTAGCCGTGCTGCCGGGGGCACCTATTTTTTTACAGTGGTGAGCTATCGGCGCCAAGCGATATTGTGCGAGATACGGATCCGCGAGGGGTTGCGTACAACCATTGTGTCGGTGTGCAAGAGGTAACCTTTTAAGATATCGAATCATTCTGAGAATAATTTGTCCGCGTGTGCACTAACGACGTGCACACCCTACGATAGCTCGGTGGCGTCGCTGAAGTTCACATTGCACAACGAGACGGCTGTATCTTGAACATCACACATGGCAAATAGGATAGCGCGTAGGATGCGCTGAGCCTGCGAAGCGCATCAATCGCAAACGATACGCATCACTTCGTTTAGCCATTGTA
>JACVQI010000120.1 GCA_015661095.1 Gammaproteobacteria bacterium | reverse complement strand
CTTGCGGCCGGTCAGTCCGCAGTCGCCCATGGGTCCACCGATCACGAAACGGCCGGTGGGATTAATGTGATACCTGGTCTGTTTGTCCAGCCACTCCGCAGGTAATACCGGCTTGATGACTTCCTCCATGATCGCTTCGCGGAGTTCCTTGTTACCTATGTCGGGCGCATGCTGGGTGGATAAAACTACTGCCAGAACACCTGCGGGTTTGCCATTTTCATAGCGTATGGTCACCTGACTCTTGGCATCCGGCCGCAACCATGGCAATTTTCCGGACTTGCGCACTTGCGCCTGGCGCCGCACCAGCTGGTGGGCATAATCGATCGGGGCCGGCATGAGATTAGGTGTTTCGTTGCAGGCATAACCGAACATCAGGCCCTGATCACCTGCGCCCTGTTCCTTGTCATCGCCTTCATTGACGCCCTGGGCAATGTCCTGCGACTGCTTGCCTACTGCGACCAGTACCGCGCAGGTATTGGCGTCGAAGCCCATATCGGAATCGACATAACCGATTTCACGGATGGTATTACGGACGATACCCTGAAAATCAACCACGGCATTGGTGGTGATCTCCCCGGCGATAACAGCTAAACCCGTTGTCACCAGCGATTCACAGGCAACCCGGCTTCTCGGATCCTGGCTCAGCATGGCGTCGAGTATGGCGTCAGAAATCTGATCAGCCATTTTATCCGGGTGACCTTCGGATACGGATTCAGAAGTAAACACGTAGTTTTTGTTCATGACATCTCTCACTGTTATCGATTAAGAAATAATTCAGGATAAAATTAAAAATATCAGGCAATTATTGCTTGCTGTACAACCGGTGCATCCACTGGCTCGATTTAATAAACCCACCAAAACTGAATACATGGATACCTGTGACATTACAGGTTTCCCGTGCCGCGCAATAACGCGCCACTGCTTCAAGCTGGGATCCGGGTTCGGTATGACTGACCACCTGTGCGGCTTTCAATCCCAGATCAGTCATGGCCCTGATGGAGGCACTGACGCCGCATATATTAGCATAATTTACCAATTTAGCCGGCTCGGTCGGACCGGCAATTCCGACATAAATGGAAGTTTCCGGAAAACGGCGTGACAGCATCGCGCAAAAATCCACGACGCGCGCCGGTACAAAGGAAAACTGGGTCACAATATATGTGCCTAGTCCAATCCTGGCGACCAGTTCCAGCTTGTCCTGCAGAATCTGGTGCAAACGTTCATTCGCTATCCGCACATGCCCTTCCGGATAGGCGGCCAGACCTATCTCACGAATACCATTTGCTTCCAGGACACCGTCCATCAGCACTGCACTGGCATCGTTATAGGGGCCCTGAACCTCGGCGATATCCCCGCCGATTAACAAGACCCGGCTGACGCCGTAGTCACGAACAGCAGTACTTAAAAAGTCCTGTAATTCATCGCGTGACTTAATACGGCGGGCAGCGATATGCGGGACCGGATCGAAACCTGCCTCATGCAGGGCTTTGATGCGATCCAGACTCGCCGCAACTGTCTGATCATGCAGCGAACGTATATAGATACGCATGCCATAGGGTAAATCTTCACGGGCTTGCGCGACACTCTCGGAAAAACGATGTCTGATTTCAATAGATCCGTTGACGACCAGATCCTTGCTGATCATTTGCAACCGCTGCTTATCATTCACGCGTAACTGCTTGCCGCTGGAACTGTATGCATGATCTGAGGAGGGTAAGGGCATGGCGGACATCAGTCGCGTTTGCGTGACACGATGTAGGATTCATCATTGAACCAGAGGCCGCCATGTTTTTGCAGCACGGCATTGGTGATTTCTAGATGCTCCCTGCCGACGGTTTTTTCAATCAACCTCTGATCCTCTATCTGGGCCACGTAAACCGCCGCATTCCAGGCCGCGAACAAGGTTGACGTTCCGATGCCGCCTGTCACCTCCGTTGGCAAGGTATGCATGTCGTAACGGAAGATCGCGCGGGCATCCGAGTAAGTGTTGAAGTTATAACGTCTGGCATCCTTACCCAGTTCTGCTTTCAATGCCCGTAACAGATCATACCGGTTGGTTGTATAAGGATCCTCGCCCGGCCACACCTCCTGGATAATCTCCAGGCCCGGATCGGCGCCATGAGAATGGATACCGAGCAAGCGGCCACCTTTGCCGAGTGCGCGGGTTAATGGCGCCAGCACTTTCTGCGCCTTGAACTCAGCCGACACCCTTGAACGATACGGTTGGGAAGCGATGATCAGGTCATAATCCGCCCTGGTAAACCCCTGTCTCGGGATAATATCATCCAGCAGAAACCGGTAATCCTCGCGGTAAATAACCAGGGCCACCGGCCGTTCATAGATAGGGTTACCGGTCTTGGGACTGTGCAATGCCTGCCAATGCTCACCGAGAAATCCTTTCAAGCTATTCAGTTGATCGTCAAACTCATGCGCCGTCGAGCCACTCAGAGATATTTCCTTCCAGATCATCGCCGTAACGGATTCTACTTTTTGCGGTGATAACCAGGGCGCTTCCGTGTAATACATATTGGTAACTATGAGTACAGTCGCGGGATGCTCGAAGAATCGGTCCGCCATCTTGGCGAGCGAAAGCCGGACATCCTCCAGACTTATCTCCTTACTGGTAATGTAAAACGGCATGGTCGGAAAGCGTCGGTGCATTTCTCGCATGACCTTGGTCAACACCGAACCATCGCCCATGCCCGCATCGAAGATGCGAACCGCTGGCGGTTTCGGATGAATATTACCTAGCTCCATACCCACCCGTTGGGCAACGATTTCCTTTTCGCTACAGGTGTTGACGAATAACAGATATTTCTGCCTGTTATCGAAGAACCGAAAATTCTTTTCCGCCGACCCGTCACCAGTGTCGGCTTTTTTCTTCGAAATAATGGCGTTTGTGTTCATTTGGGTTGGTGATATCAGATGTAACAGGCGCGGGTCGATCTTAGCGGGAGACTCACCGCCATTGGCGGAAATAAATTTCGTTACCCGTTCCCAGGTTTCCGGTGTGATGCGTGCGCCATCACGGAGACGTGAGACGAACTTGCCATCGTTGACGGCGCGTCGGCCGAAGGTGGATTCAGCCATATTTTCCTGCTTGCAGAATGCCGAGATGCTGTCGAGCAAAGTGCTGGCCGATTCGATAGATTCCTGCATTCAATGTCCCCATAAATGTCAGTGCCTGCAATAAATCTAGCACCGCTATCGTGGGAACGCTACCACATAACTAAATAAATTTATATGTGGGAACAATCCCAACTTTCAGTCGAAAGTTTGGGTCTAGTTAAATATAACTATTTGGTTTTGTTGGAAAAATCAGGCCCTGTCGAAATCGATGTAGGGTTTAGCCAGCTTATTGCTACGCTCCGCCGCCATGATCGTATTAACCAAAAGCATGGTGATGGTCATGGGGCCGACACCACCCGGTACCGGAGTGATATAGCTTGCCACTTCTTTCACTCCTTCGAAATCGACGTCACCAACCAGACGCCCGTCCGGTAACCGGTTGATGCCGACATCGATAACCACGGCGCCCGGTTTTACCATCTCCTTTTTAATCAAACCCGGTACACCAGTGGCTACGATCAGGATATCGGCCAGGGATGTATATTGCGTGAGGTAATAGGTGTAGATATTGCAGATACTGACCGTGGCATTCATAGACAACAACATCAGCGCCATGGGTTTGCCGACGATGTTACTGGAACCGATCACCACGGCGTTCTTCCCTTCAACATCGATATTGGTGTAGTCCAGCAGACATTTGATGCCGTACGGTGTGCAGGGCGGGAAAATCATCTTGCCGGTAACCAGGGCACCCATGTTATAGAGATGAAAACCATCGACATCCTTTTCCACGGATATCTTCGCCAACACATTATTAACATCGATATGCTTGGGTAATGGTAATTGCACCAATATGCCGTTAATCGACGGATCGTTATTCAGTTCATCGATTTTCGCCAGCAAATCTTCCTCAGTAATCGTAACCGGAAGGTCATATTGTTTGGAATTGATCCCAACACTCTCGCAAGCTTTGGTCTTGTTGCCCACGTAAACCAGGGAGGCTGGGTCGTTGCCCACGATTATCACTCCCAATCCGGGGCGTATATCCTTTTTAATTAATTCATCTACCCGCAGCTTCCATTTATCACGTATCACCTGGGCAATATGTTTACCGTCGATCAATTTAGCAGTCATAAATATTTTCCGTTATAAAGTTCAGAAAGTATAAGTATAAAAAAATCAAATGTCGATGAAGGCATAGTGACTTCAAAGACTTAACTGGACACGAGTATTCACAATGATTTAATCGATTTTCAGCTACGTTAATCCACCTCGAGATGCAGCAGCTGATGCATAGCAAATATTACACTTCATCGCCCTGAATTATCTATGCTATACTCGCCCGCCCTAAAAAGTAGCTAAACCAGTGAAGACCGAACCTGTTCCTGCTTTTACTGGTCATGCCGGATTGTTAAGAATTCTGTAGCGAATTAATTACACATAATATATTAGGCGAACCGGTGGAACAATTTGATATGAATCAAGTAATACTCGCTGCAGCGCGTTAGAATAACTACAATTTATCTCAAAATTGAGAACCCTACATGTAAATCCGATATATCACTATCCCCGTCTTTCCGGCGAAAGCCGGAATTCAGTTAAAATAATTATTTACTGGGTGCCGGTTCAAGCCCGGCATGACGAAAACACATTGGATGTTTAACATTTCCAATATTGAGATAGGTTCTAATAATTTAGAAAAAAGAGGAACGAAAACATGAAATTGTTATTTGAATTTATCCCGAGACTAAACTTTGTCAGCTCTGCTGAGAAAGTTGCGGGATTAGTTGACGGATGGAATATTACCGATAGTGCAGGAGGAAGGCCTGCGCCCGGCGGTACTGCGGTAGCCTGTGTGCTCAAACAGATATATCCGGACAAGATAGCATTACCGATGCTTATCATGAACTACAAGGGCGCAGTGGAAATAGGGGCGGCGGCACTCGCTGCCGAAGCTATGAATGTTGATGGTATGATCCCGGACCCGGGCGATCCGCCGAGTTATGGAAACCTGATAAAGATGGGGGAAAATGGCAGTACTCAAACCCTGTCGGACCCGGAGGAAATCCTCGCCTATCGGCGTTCCATGGCGGCTGAAGGTGTCAAGGACTATCTCCGAAACACAGTAAAGATAAGCAAGGTCAAACTGGGTTGTTTGTTAACGGCGCGCGTTCCCGCGGAAAGCGCCATTGAACGCCTGCAAAATGGCTGGGATTTCTGCTTCTTCCTGAGGCTCGAAGAGGCATCGTTACCCAAGCTGAAACAGATTGCTGAAGAATGCAAGCGTCTTGGCAAACCCATCTATCCTTATTTTGTCGTGGGGACACCCAAGAATCAAAAGGTTCTGAATATGATCGGATGGCCTGCCACCACAGACATGGAAAATGCTGAAAAATTTGCCGCCAATCTTGAAGGGGTTGTAGACGGCATCATTGCTACCTGCCTCGGAGACGCTGCAGGGGATATGGAGTTACTGGAAAGGCTTCAGAAATTCAGGAGTTAAATGTAATTGCACCCCATTAAATTGCTGAACCAGACCACGCGTAAGAACAAACCGAAAAAGAAGTAACGCGCACATCACTTCCCCAATCAACGTGAGAGACGGCATGGCCGCTGTCTCTCATCTCATGTGTCGCTTTTATCTCCCAGAATCAGCTCCCAGTAACCCACGTCCAGCCATTGCCCGAATTTGTATCCGGTCTCCTGGTAATGGGCGGCCTTTTCGAAACCAAATTTTTCATGCAGGGCGACACTGGCCGTATTCGGCAGGGCTATCCCGCCGATCAGGGCGTGATATTTCAACGCCTTCAATCGTTTGATTAATTCGCGGTACAGGTTGCTGCCAATGCCTTGGCCTGTTGCGTCATGCTTGAGATAAACCGTGCTTTCCAGCGTATATCGATAAGCCGATCTTGCATACCACCCGGTTGCATACGCATATCCGATTATTGCATCTCCTCAATGGTTACCGGCGTCTCTTCGAAGGAAATGACTGTGTTATTTATATAATGATTATAGATAGTGCAGATTTGTCCGGCATCGTCGCTAGTTGCGTCCCGTATCTCTGCCATAGTTAATCCATCAATTTTGCGTGCTGTGCAGGCGGTGCGCAGTATAAGTTGCCATCGCATCCTTGAATACATGGACGGCCGAACGCAGGAACAGTACAGCGATGCCCAGTCCCACGATCAGATCAGGCCATTGTGTAGCCGTTAACCATACGCCCAGAGCGGCAACCAGGACGGCGCTATTAGCGATGATGTCATTGCGGGAACACAGCCAGACGGACCGCATATTCACATCCTCGGTACGGTGCTGCCACAAAAGCGCCAGACAACAAGCATTGGCTGCCAACGCCAGCAAACCGATCAGGCCGATCAACTCAAATTGCGGCGTGATCGGATGCAGCAGTTTGTAGATCGCCTGCCCGAACACCAATAATCCGAACAGGGCCATAATGCCGCTCTTCAGGAACGCTGATCCGGCCTTCCAGGCATCGTTGCGAGTCACTACGTACAGGCTGAAGCCATACACCAGGGCATCGCCCAGCATATCCAGGGAATCCGCCAGCAATGCTGTCGAAGCCGCCAGTAGACCGGCGCTAAATTCAACCACGAACATGGCAACGTTGATGGCGAGCACAACCTTCAGGGTTTTGGATTGCCGGGCCTGCAGCTTCTCGATCTCACAGGCGGCATTGCTGCAGCAGTCGGTCATGGCGAGATACCTTCAATCAACGTCTGAACAGATTAAACAGAATTGTAAGCACAAAGCTTACTATCAACATGGAGGTAAGGGGAATAAATATCTTTCTGTCGTCGGAATCAATCCGTATGTCACCCGGCAACTTGCCGAACCAGTTCAACAACCAGGGGGCATAATTCAATACCGCCCCAACTAAAAGCAAAATCGCCCCCGTCAGTATGATCCAGCGCGCCACCTATTCCATTCCGATGTATTTTGGATGCGCGGCGATTCGGTCCAGCCAGGCATCGATGGCCGGATCATAGGTGTATACCCTAATCGCCAGGCCCTCGTTGGGATTGACACGGCCCCCGAAGGTATAGATCTTGCCGTCCATCACCGCAGTGGCAAAGCTATTCCGCGCCGTGGGCATGTCGGCTTTTTTCGTCCAGGTGCCCCCCTCTGCCCGTACTGCGCCCATGCCGGCTAGGAGCAGGCCGAGGCCGCCTATTCCGCATCTCAACATTCTCCAGGACATCTCACACCTCCTGCTGCGGTGGGTTGAAAAGATTACGCGGTTGGTTCGTCCTCACTACACCGATGCACTCCTCAGAGCTGTTTCCCCTCAGGCCACCACCGTGGCATAGCCCTTGCTGTCTCACTGCTTGGCACCGCGCTCACGCCCATGTATATTTTCTGCATCCAGAGAGAACCTGCCATGACCGAATCCTCTTCCTCCCAGACCACGCGCCCCCAACCCCCCGAGGAACTCCACTGGGGCATCTCCTATTTGCGCGAGGACATCCAGGATCTGCGCCAAGACCTGCGCGAGAACATCCTGGGAGTCCGTCAGGAGATCCAGGAGGTCCGCCAGGACCTGGGGCAGGAGATTCAAAAGGTCCGCCAGGAAACCCGCGAAAATATCCAGGAGTTGCGCCAGGAGATGTCGGGTCTGCGCCAGGAAACCCGCGAAAGTATCCAGGGAGTACGCCAGGAGATGCGCGAG
>JACVQI010000010.1 GCA_015661095.1 Gammaproteobacteria bacterium | reverse complement strand
CAAGATCGCCACGCAACGGACCCATGAGATCCGGCAGGCTTATGTGAGGATTAAGGCAGCGCGGAATTTTTAGACGGAACACGGAGGCGCTAAATAATCCATAATTGGTAATTCGTAAATCGTGATTGGTTAATAGAATTCTCTTACGAATTACGAGTCACGAATCACTAATAACGAATTATCCCGTGCTCTCTGTGCCTCTGTGTTTTAATTATTTAATGATTATTTCCGGTACTTGACGCGGGCTTCATCGACATAAGGAACGGGACTTACGACAGCCCGGATCTCCATTTGTACGTGCCGCTCGACCGTGGGTTTGGCGGTGCCGCCTTTTTCCTCGCCCCAGATTAACGTCACTTTCGTGCCGGGTTTGGCGGATGTGTTATTCAGTATGGCCAGGGTCAGCATCTTGCGCTCATTGGAGCTGTAACCGATCCAGGTGGAGACACCGGCGGATCTACCCCCGGCAACAACCTTATCATAAGGATGCATCGAATAGACCGCTGATGGAAATTCCATGAATTTTCCCCGCTTACCATGTTCGAGTTGACTGGCGATGACGCGGTCGACGTCCTTGGAATTCAGGGCCAGCGTGACCTTGGTGCGCTTCGGGTTCCTGGCGATTTTCTCCAGTGCCTCGCGGCCAATGAAGTCATGGTCGAACTTGACGATCGGACCATAGCCGAGATCCCAGGGAGTCAGATAATAATCCTCAATCTTTTTGGAGACGAAGCTGCCGCCGATCGAGGCCCGGGCTTCGTAACAGTCCGCGGGCAACCATTTGCGATAAGCCTTCATCCTGTCACCGGTATAGATGGCTGGCAGTGGAGAAGGTATCCAGCCTGATTCCAGGGTATTGGAAGAATAAGCGCGACCGCCCACCTCGCGGATGCCAAATTCTTCGCCCGCCGTCACGATAGCCACGCGCACGGCTTCGCCGTCTGTATAGGGACCGTAGATTTCATAACCGGGCTGGCCCGCCATGCCATGCCGCAGCGCCGCGACGCGGCGGCCCGCGATGGTCAAATCGCACATGTTGAAGAACTTCAGATCCGGGGCCTTCTTGCCAAGCACCTTATTGAGCGCTTTCATGGCGTTGGGACCCTGCAACTGGAAGCGGAAATGCTTGCGATTAAAGGGGTCTTTACGCGCCGCGGAACGCTCGTCGAGTTCCACCTTGACGTCATATTTGCCGGTTTGCGCATGGTACTGTACCCAGTTGAGCACCGGGATGCGGCCAACCAGATTGAAGCGGTTCCTGGCCAGGTAAAACATGATGACATCGCCGATTACATGGCCATCGTAGTTGCATGGCACGAACTGCTTGGCTTTGTTAACAGTAAAATTCTCGAAACTGTTGACGCCAAGATAGTTCAACAACTTCAGGGCGTCGGGACCTTCAACCAATAATTCGGCCATATGATAGGACTGGTGGAACAGCACGCAGGTTTTCTGCCAGGCCTGCTGCTCGTCACGCCAATTGGTGAATTCGGGAGGGATTCCAGGATAGACATTCGGGCCTGTTTTCATATTACGGAACAGGTCAACGGTATTGCCATTGGCCTGGAGTAATTCCTCAAGATTTTTATAACTCATTTTACGTCTAACCTCTTGTTAAATTTGTCACGGAACGATTGTTTGCGTAGGCGCAATACCCGGCGCGGCTATACAATTCAGGAACGTTTGTTTCTTAATCAGGAACAGCACGTGCAGATGAATTAAGCATAATATTACATATTAGCCGTTATATGACCAGTCTTTAGGCGGGAATTGATCACAATACGAGCACCAGGCTTTACCCAATACGCCGGGAGCACGGTATTACAATAGTATATCAATCGCCAGCCGGAGGATAAAAAAGCCGGGGCCTCTGTTTCGAAGCCCCGGCTTTATCCGTTTCCGGTGTATCAGGAAAGTTGAGCTATGCCTGGATCAGCCTTTAAGTCGTTCGCCAACCCTGGGCATAGGTATCGCGAGCGACTTTCGAATAAGGCACGGAACTGACTATGGCGCGGATTCGCATCTGCTGATGGCGCTCAACCGTCGGCTTACGCGAGCCGCCGCCTTCCTCGCCCCAGATCAGTTTCACCTCATCCCCGATCTTGACATCCGGATCCACGATGCCAAGTGACAGCATGGACCGTTCGTTATAGCTGTAGCCGGCAAACATGGAAAAGCCGACAGTTTTTCTGCCTTTCAGGATCTTGTCATATGAGGCAGAGGTGTAATTGGATAAGGGCAGGTCAATGTATTTATAGATATCGCCGCTCTTGAACAGGGAGGCGAATACTTTGGTGACGTCGGCGCCGTTCCAGGCGAAGGTGACCTTGTGACGATGCGGCTCGTTGGCGATCTTCTCCAGAGCCTCCCGACCGATGAAGTCATGGTCAAATTTGACGAACGGTCCGTAACCCAGTTCATAAGGTGTTACATAATAATCGTCAATTTTCTTGCCGTAGTAGCTGCCGCCCAGGGAGCCGGAAGCTTCGTAACCGCTGGCTGGCAGCCATTCCCGGTAGGCCTTCATTTTTTTACCACTATAGACGGCAGGCAGAGGTGAAGGAATCCAGCCGGATTCCAGGGTGTTGGTCGCATAGGCTCTGGCGCCGACCTGAACCAGACCGAAATCTTTGCCGGCCGCGACGATGGTTTCACGAATCTCTTCCCGCTGTTCATAGGGGCCCCAGATTTCAAGGCCGGGTGCGCCGGCCATGCCATGCCGCAAACACTGTACTTTGCGGCCGGCTATGTTGATGTAGTCCATGGTGAAAAATTTGACATCGGGGATTGGGCCGCCATTCAGTCTTTCCAGAACATGCTTTGCTTTGGGTCCCTGGACCTGGAAACGGTAGCATTTACGATTCACGGCCAGGCCTTTCGGATTACCGGGAGACCGGTCGTCTTTAACGATGGTTACGTTATAGCCGCCGGTTTGGGCATGGAACTGGATCCAGTTGGCGGAGGGCGCGCGTCCGACAAATAATAATTTATCCTTGTCCAGATAAAAAAGTATTCCGTCACCAATCACATAACCGTCGTAGCTGCAGGCGATGAATTGTTTGGCCTTGTTGACGGTAAAGTTGGCGAAGCTGTTTATGACGAGATTGGATATTAATTTGACCGCATCCGGTCCCTCGATATACAGGTCCACCATGTGATGCGATTGATCGAACAGTACTGCTGACTCGCGCCAGGCGCGTTGTTCGTCACGCCAGTTGCCGAATTCGGATGGTACGACCGGATAGACATAGGCTCCGATCTGTGAATTTCGCAACACATCAACCGGATTCCCTGCTGATTGTAATAATTGTTCTAAGTTCTGCTGACTCATGGCTGCTGGTAACCCCTAATGACTGAAAAAAAAGAAATCTAGTTTAACATTCCGTGAATGCTATTTACAAGACGGATCATGGCGCCGTCGTGGTTAATACGGCTTCCCACATGCCGCGAACGGAGTTAACCAGAAAGACCCTGCAATTGTTTTTAATGTCGGACAATTTGATGGTTCGTTCCTCTATTTGTCCTTGTTCCAGCAGGTGACGCCGGTAGGTTCCGGACAGCAAGCCGCAAGTCAGTGGCGGGGTAACCAGTTTGCCGTCAAATTCAAAAATAACATTGGCGATGCATGATTCAGTTACTTCATTTCTGTCGTTAAATAACAGGACGTCATCATATCCGGGGTGCTCCGTCAGCAGCTGTTCATAGGTCCGCCGTATGGTTGTTTTATGATAAAGAAACAGATCATGTTCGATATCCACCGGATGGCTGGCGAGTTGAATACGATAGGTCTGTGGCAGATCCCGCAGGACAGTCGCTGCTATCAACGGTTCGCCGGTCCTGGTTATCCGCAATCGTATCCTGTGCCGCTGCGGCGGGAACTTACCGGCAATTGCTTCGAGTTTTTGTTCGATTAAATCCGTGTCCAGCCGCCGCGAAAAATATTCCGCTGAAGTCCGCAAACGATCCAGATGATAGGGTAGCAAGGTATAACCTTCCGCCGGGGTCCATAATATGGTTTCCAGCAGGTCGAAATCTTCCTCCACATAGGTAAGCACCTTCGCCTTGGTATGGCATTCCTCCAGTTCGTTCTGGGTTTCGGAATCCCAGACAATCCCGCCGCCGACGCCATACTCGGCAGTACCGGTTTTTTTATCGACAAGAACAGTGCGAATGGCGACATTGAACTGCGCCGATTGATCAGGGTCGATGCAGCCGATGCTGCCGGTATAGATTTTACGCGGCTCCGTCTCAAGCTCCGCGATAATCTCCATAGTGCGGGACTTGGGCGCTCCTGTGATGGAGGCGGGTGGAAACAGGGCACTGAAGATCCCGCTGATGTCCGCCCGGGTGGCGGCCTGTACCGTGCTGGTCATCTGCCATAAGGTCGGATATTTTTCTATGTCGAAAAGACTGCTGGCCTGGACGCTGCCTGTTGCGGCGATCTGGCCCATATCATTACGAACCATATCGACAATCATCAGATTCTCGGCCCGGTTTTTCGTTGAATTTTGCAGCCAGTCAGACAGCTTCCTGTCAGTTGCCTGAGTCAGTCCACGCGGGACCGTGCCTTTCATGGGCTTTGATGTCAGCCGGCCGTCCTGGTAGTCAAAAAAAAGTTCGTGTGATGCCGAACAGATGCTCCAGTCTTCGGTATCGATAAAGGCGCCATAACCGTATCCCTGCGCATGGATCATGTGGACGAACAGTTGCCATGGGTCCTGGTTGAATGGCGTACGCATGCGAAAGGAATAATTGACCTGATAGGTGTCGCCGGCATGGATATATTCCTTGATTCGCTGCAGCGCCGCTCGATATTCATTTTCACCGACCGATAGTTGCCATGACAACGCATCCAGCGAAGCACTGGAAATTTCCGGGAAATCGATCGTTTGAGCAGTCGGATAAATGGCAAACCATGCCAGTGGAAAGTTTCCGGTGGATTTGACGATGTAGGCCGGATCGAAAGCCGGGGCGGCTTCGTAGGCGACAAATCCAATGGCGTACTGTTTTTTTTTGACTTCCAGGATTACCATATCAAGGATCGATTTAACCGAATCCACGTCATTGGCGGTATATATTTTTATCGGCTCGGTAAAACGCAACCATTGTCCGCGCCTGGCGTGGTAGAGCACGGCCATTGTTGTCGCAGCGGGCGCAGTCATGAGATTTGTGAATCAGCTATGCGGAATAAGTGCGCTGGTTTATACCAGAGTATGGCTGGCCACGGGGCAAGGATTGATATTTCATAAAGTTATTCGAATCAATTGCCGGTTGCCGGCCGCAATCTCCTTCTTAATCTTGCTCCGGTAAGTTGGCCGAGAAAATAACAAAATACCAGAAATGCGATCGTCAGGACCCGCCATTCAATCCCGGCCAGGATACGCATGGTAATTACTATCGGCACAGCGGCATGAACAGCGATGAACCAGTTTATTGAAAATTTCCTTACACCCTCGCGCCAGAATCCGAACGGGATATTGATAAAGAAGGTGATGAGTGCCAGGAGAGGTAGAACGTTATGCATGCTTTTTTCCGCTGAGTTGAGGATTGCTGTATAACAGTTAGCCGCGATATTTTCAGGTGATGAATATACAGGCTTGCTGCTCTGTTGGGTAGATTAAACCGGGTGCTGCACATCCTATCAATCCGGGCCCGGTGTTCAACAGATGATTTATCATATCTTACGGTTTAGTCTGATATCCGGCTGACTATCCTCACGCTGGAACTCGCCCTCGAGTGTCACCGAGCGTCGGACTGAATTTGCCGATGAGCCATGGACGATCAGTTTTCCGAACAGGCGTGCAATGTGATAACGGAATGTTGGCACCAGGCAAATAAAACCAAAGACATCGGTAAAAAATCCCGGTGTTAACAGGAGCACTCCACCGATCAGTAGTATCACGCCTTCCAGCAGGTCCTGCGCTGGAAATTCGCCTTGTGCGAGTTTTGTCTGCAAATGGGTGATGGCCCGTAACCCTTGATAACGCAGTAGCGCGGCACCGGCTACGGACGTTAAAACACAGATCGCGATCGTTGGTATGACCCCGATCATGCTGCCCATCTGGATCAGGATATAGAGTTCCAGCAAGGGTACCACGATAAGCAGCACAACCAGGGATCGAAACAGATTCATACGGGTTTATAGTTGTAAATATCGATTAATACATGCTTCTTACACAATGTATTGGCAAAATATCACTTTTCAAGGTGTATAGAGATACCTTTTAAAGATGTCGGATTCGAAAAAATATCAAATGATAATGACGACCTGTCCCGATCTGGCGCTGGCGGAACGTATAGCCGATGCGTTAGTAGTTAATAACCTGGCTGCCTGTGTGCAGATCGTTCCCGGTGTTAAATCCTTTTTTCGCTGGCAGGGCAAGGTCGACAGCGCCGCTGAATACCTGGTACTGATCAAGACCGTAACCGATAATTATCTTGCGGTCGAAAACCATATCAAGAGTTTGCATACCTATGAAGTGCCGGAAATCATAGCCGTCCCGGTGACCGCTGGTGCACGTGACTATCTGGTCTGGATAGACGATAATACCAAGGCATTATGAATATGAAACGGTTGATTTTTATTATATTTTCCCTGGTTTGCTGGCAGACCGCCTCTGCCGCGCTGACTGATAATCTGCAGAAAGCAATAGACCCGTCCGCGACCAAGGCAGCTGATGATGAGATTTTAAGAGTCGATGAAGCCTTCATCATGCGGACCACGGTTACCGACCCCACCACGGTTCACGTCCACTGGCAGATCGCCGAAGGTTATTATCTCTATAACGATAAGTTTACCTTTGTAGTGATCGAAGGGCAGGCCAGTGTCGATCAATCCTCCATTCCAATTCCGAAAGGCAAGGTAAAAGAGGACCCTTCGTTTGGCCGGGTTGAAGTGCTGTATCATGAGGTTGAATTCAACTTAAGGCTTGTCCGGCAGTCGCAGGCGGAAACCCCCATTACCTTGCAGATTAAATATCAGGGTTGCAAGGAAGATTCCATTTGTTATCCGCCACAGCGTAAAAAAGTGCAACTGGTGCTGGGTGTCATGGCTGCTCCTTTGGCAGAGACGCCCCAGCCATCGACGCCGGTGGCGGCAGTGACAGCAGCGCAAACAACCCCGCCAGCGACACCAGCCGCCCAACCGGCCACGGCAGCGAAATTGTCGGAACAGGATGCAATCACCGAAAGTCTGAAAAGCAGCGGCCTGTTTTTGAATATCATGACCTTTTTCGGCTTCGGCTTGTTACTGTCGTTGACTCCCTGCGTATTTCCCATGATCCCGATACTGTCCGGGATTATCGTCGGCAAGGGCGAGAAGATCACTTCGATGCAGGGATTCACCCTGTCATTGGCTTATGTCATTGCCATGGCCTTAACCTATGCTCTGGCTGGCGTGGTCGCGGCCATGCTGAACTTTAACGTGCAGGCGGCTGCGCAAAATGTCTGGGTGATATCCGTATTCAGTATCATTTTCATCCTGCTGTCATTATCGATGTTTGGTTTTTATGAAATCCAGCTACCTTCCTCCCTGCAGACCAGAATCTCCAAGATCAGCGACAGCCAGGAACGCGGCTCACTCGTGGGCGCGTTTATCATGGGGTCATTATCCGCCATCATCGTCGGCCCCTGTGTTGCCCCGCCACTGGCAGGCGCATTGCTTTATATCAGTCAGACCGGCGATCAATTACTCGGCGGGCTGGCTCTGTTCGCATTAGGCATGGGCATGGGGGTGCCATTGCTGGTCATCGGCGGTTCCGCCGGCAGTATTCTGCCCAGGGCCGGGATGTGGATGGATACCATCAAAAATATCTTTGGTGTCCTGTTGATTGCTGTCGCTGTCTGGTTTGTCAGCCGTATCGTACCGGATACGGTCGAATTGTTACTCTGGGCAGTATTGCTGATCGTGACGGCCATTTATATGGGCGCACTGGATCAGTTACGGGAAGGCGCTACCTGGCAGCGCCTGTGGAAGGGTATCGGTATCATCATGCTGATTTACGGTATTGTATTGCTGATAGGCGCATCCAGCGGCAGTCATAGTGTGCTGCAACCGCTACAGGGATTGGCACAAAGCAGTGGTACAGACACGGGGCATCAGGCCGAGGCGCTGCCATTCAAGCGCATTAAAAGCCTGGCGGATCTGCAGAACGAAGTGCAGCAGGCCAGTATGAATGGCAAGAGTGTCATGATGGATTTCTATGCTGACTGGTGTATCGCCTGCATAGAAATGGAGACTTATACTTTTCCGGAACCGGCAGTTCATACTGCCCTCAGTGACGTCGTATTGCTGCAGGCGGATGTCACTGCTAACGATGACATTGATCAGGAATTGATGCAGCACTTCGATATCTTCGGCCCACCCGCTATTCTGTTTTTCGGTAAGGACGGAGTAGAACGCAAACCCTATCGTCTGGTTGGTTTTGTCGAAGCGGATAAATTCGTCGCCCATGTGCAAGAGGCATTCGGTTCTTGAGAAAACTGCAGTTGTTCGCGGGTGTGCTGGTGTTGACACTGGTTTCGAGCGCCGCCGGTTATTATCTTTATCAATATAATTCCCAATCGCAGCAATTCGACCGTGATGTGACGCAACCGATACCGGTAGCGGCCCCGCAAAATATTACCGGACAGCTACGGCCGGAATTTTCTCTGCCCGATATCCATGGTGTAACTCACAATATCCGCGAATGG
The DNA here is from genome assembly GCA_015661095.1 of Gammaproteobacteria bacterium. Classification (GTDB taxonomy): domain Bacteria; phylum Pseudomonadota; class Gammaproteobacteria; order Eutrophobiales; family Eutrophobiaceae; genus JACVQI01. The sequence continues at coordinate 10,476 of JACVQI010000010.1, read as the reverse complement.
GATGGCCAGGTTATCGCTATCAACTTTTGGGCAACCTGGTGCTCACCCTGTTTAAAGGAAATTCCGGAATTTATTGCCCTGCAAGATAAATATTCCAAACAAGGGTTGCAGTTTCTGGGCATTGCCTTACAGAGCGCTGCAGAGGTAACGGATTTTGTCAAAAGCCAGGGTATCAACTATCCGATCCTGGTAGGAGAAATGGAGGTAATTGACCTGGCCAGTACGCTGGGGAATGATATGGGGACTTTGCCCTATACCGTCATCATTGACCGGCAGCACCGTATCAGCTTCATCAAGAACGGCCGCCTGGATAGCGCACAAGCGGAAGCCGTTATAACTACCCTCCTGTAAAACCAGTTAAATTCCTTTATATCATCGATAAAAATCTGCTAATATCCATGAAAAGCGTCGAAATGACGTTAACTGTTTCAGCATAGGCAGGTTCTAACATGAAAATTCTGGTCCTGAATGGGCCTAACCTTAATCTTCTCGGTAAACGCGAACCGGAACTTTATGGCAATGTCACCCTGGACGAAATCCATCGGTCCTTGATTGCTGAAGGCCGGACTATGGCGCTCGAGGTCGAATGCTTCCAAAGCAACGCCGAGCATGAATTAATCGAGCGGATTCAACAAGCCAGAACCGGGGCTGTTGCCTTTATCATCATTAATCCGGGCGCGCTCACCCATACCAGTATCGCCTTGCGTGACGCCTTGCTGGGCGTTGCCATACCGTTTATCGAAGTACACCTCACCAATATTTTCGCGCGCGAACCATTCCGGCGCCAGTCCTTCTTGTCCGATATAGCGGTCGGCGTCATCAGTGGTCTCGGTGCCCAGGGTTATCATCTGGCTTTAAGAGCGGCAAAACAAAAGATCGAACAATAACCATGGCTATGGATATACGAAAAGTTAAGAAACTGATCGAGATGCTGGAGGAGTCCGGGATCGCTGAAATTGAGATACATGAAGGCGAGGAATCCGTCAGGGTGAGCCGGCACAGTGTGGTGGGCCCGGCTGTTGCACAAGTCCCGCAGTCCGGCGCCGGCGCAATAACGCGGGTAACCGCAGCGGCCGGAGCAGAGCCTGGCGCCGAACCGGGCACAACCTCCGCGGACAGGATCCCGGAAGGTATTAAAGTCAAGTCGCCCATGGTGGGGATTTTCTATTCATCCCCGACCCCCGGAAAACCGCCGTTTGTGGAACTGGGCAAGGCGGTGGTGAAGGGCGATGTGTTGTGTATTATCGAGGCCATGAAAATCATGAACCAGGTTGAAGCGGAGACCAGTGGCGTCATCGCCAAGATTATGGTCGAGAACGGGGAACCGATCGAATACGGGCAGCCGCTGTTCGTGATCCGGGAAGGCACCTGAATCAGGCGTTCCGTATAACCGCTTTGAATCCAAACTTATCAATCACATGTCCCAGCTTGATCATTCTTGAATAATGCTTGAAAAAGTCGTCATCGCCAACCGTGGTGAGATTGCGCTGCGGATCCTGAGGGCCTGTCATGAGCTGGATATCAAAACGGTCGCTGTTTTTTCCGAAGCCGACCGGGAACAAAAGCATGTGCTGCTTGCGGATGAATCGGTTTGTATCGGTCCTGCCGCATCCATTGACAGTTATCTGAACATTCCCGCGGTTATCAGCGCCGCCGAGGTGACAGATGCCGTGGCTATCCATCCGGGTTATGGGTTTCTGTCGGAAAACGCTGATTTCGCCGAACGTGTCGAACAGAGCGGGTTCATATTCATAGGACCGAAGGTGGATACCTTGCGACTGATGGGGAACAAGATATCTGCCATCAATATGATGAAAAAAGCCGGCGTGCCCTGTGTGCCCGGCACCGACAGCCTGCATGAAGATCGGTTTGAAGAGGCCGCTCGCCATGCGAAGGAACTGAAATATCCGGTAATTATCAAGGCCGCTGGTGGTGGTGGTGGCCGTGGTATGCGTGTCGTCCACAGTGAAGCCAGTTTAAAGAATGCGATAACCCTGACCCGTTCCGAAGCCGCGGCTGCCTTTGGCGATGCCACGGTATATATGGAGAAATTTCTTGAACATCCAAGGCATATCGAGATACAGGTGCTTGCCGATGAGCATGGCAATATCATCTATCTTGGCGAACGGGACTGTTCCATGCAACGACGCCATCAAAAAGTGATTGAAGAGGCGCCGGCGCCGGGTATCACTGAAACGCAACGGCGCAAGATCGGCGAAATTTGCGTGGATGCCTGTAAAACCATGGGTTATCGCGGCGCCGGCACCATCGAGTTTTTGTTCGAGGACGGGAAATTCTATTTCATCGAGATGAATACCCGTATCCAGGTTGAACATCCGGTGACGGAAATGATCACCGGTGTTGATATCGTCAGGGAGCAGTTACGTGTTGCCGCGGGGGAGAAGCTGGCATACTCACAAAAAGACATTCATCTGCGAGGTCATGCGATTGAATGTCGCATCAATGCCGAGGATGCGGTTACCTTTATGCCATCACCCGGAGTAATAGAACATTATCATCCCCCCGGGGGGCCGGGCATACGGGTCGACACGCATGTCTATCAGGGTTACCGTGTGCCACCGTATTATGACTCACTTATCGCCAAACTGATTGCCCATGGTACCTCGCGCGAGCAGGCCTTCAAGCGCATGTCGATGGCTCTATCGGAAATTGTGATCGAGGGGATTAAAACCAATATTCCATTACACCAGCGATTAATCGATGACGCCGCCTTCGCCACCGGCGGCACCGACATACATTATCTCGAGAAAAAACTCGGCTTGAAGTGACAGTACATCAGTATTGTTTGGCAATGATGTTTTCCGCCCACTGTTTAAGGCCCCTCACTCAAAATCGGTCATTTATGAATGCGCAGACCAGCAGGGTGAGCCAGCGAATGCCAGATCTATTTTGATTTAAGTACTGATGTCCTGGTTGCGCCTGACAATAGACACCCATGCCGATCGGGTTGGTCCGCTAACCGGTTTGTTAGAGCAGTTCAATGCCTGCTGCGTAAGTTATCAGCCGGTGTCGGCTGAAAAAATATTCGATAACGAAAGCCCGTCAAGTCCCATCTGGTGGCAGCAAACCTCGGTCTCGGCTTTATTGGATCCTGATATCGATATCGATATCCTGCTGGCCTGTATCCGCAACCGGATCGGCACCGATAACATACACAGGTACTCCATCGAAACCTTGCGAGACGCGAATTGGAGCGAGGCGCATAAGCAGGAATTCCATTCCATGCAATTCGCCGGACGCCTGGTTGTCAGACCGGAATGGGAACAGGCAGTACCAACAAATCTGCCGGTTATAACACTGGAACCGGGACTGGCCTTTGGCACCGGTAAACACGCAACAACCACACTCTGTCTGGAATGGCTGGCGACCAATGATCTGATCGGCAAGACTGTGATCGACTACGGCTGTGGTTCGGGTATATTGGCGTTGGCGGCCGCGCGCCTGGGGGCGAAAAGTGTTTGTGCTGTCGACATCGATTCGCAGGCGCTGCTGGCTACTCGGCACAACGCCGTGAAAAACCAGTTGCTGAACCAGATCCGGATCGCCGCAGTGGCGGATGGCAAGCCACCCCCGGCTGACATTCTGATAGCGAATATCCTGTTTAATCCGTTGCTGGAATTGGCGCCGGTGTTTGCCGATCTGGTACAGCCGGGCGGCGCTATCGTCTTATCCGGTATTTTGATGAATCAGGCGCAGGAATGTCTGGAATGTTATAAACAGTGGTTTAAGATGGGCTTGCCCGTCTATCGTGATGAGTGGGCTTTATTACATGGTAACCGTTAGGCGCCGGAAATTATTTTAAAAAATGCTTTATGTACACTGATTGTCCCGGTTGTCAGCGGCAGTTTCATATCTATGCCGCGCAGATTGCCGCCGCCAGGGGTGTGGTCAAGTGCGGATTTTGCGGTGAGCAATTTAATGCATTGGAACGCCTGCATGACAAACCTATGGTCCGGGGTAAACCGGAAGACCAGCCAGGCAGGCAACAGCGACCACTACCGGAGCCGGACTTCATTATTCCGGATGCGAACAGCAAACCGGTCCCGGAACAACTAGCAACAAATGCCGGGTCATCGCCACGCCCCCCGGAATCAGAATCTGACAGAATTGCGATTGCCAGCGTGGACTCGGGGCAAGTCACTAAGGCGGATGCTGGCGTAAGCAATGACTCTGAAAATAGTCCGGCCTTGGCCGCTCAGGCTGGAAGTGCAGACGCACAACCAGACTTCACCGGCGAAGCGGCAGCAGCACTTTCCGGTTTGAGTCATTCCACCAACTTCGATTTTCCCATGGAATCAATTGAGCCGGCGCGTAAGCCGGGCTGGTTAAGCCGCCTGTTATGGGCTTTGGGGATATTGCTATTGATGCTGTTTGCGACTACGCAGATCATCTGGTTTAATCGAGATGCTATCATGAGGCGCTACCCGGACACGGTTCCCTGGTTCAACCGGCTGTGTACATCTATCGACTGCTCAGCTATCCGTCATCGTGATCTGGCGGCCATCCAGTTATTGAATCGGGATGTGCGGGAGCATCCGCGGTATCAGAATGCATTGCTGGTCAACGCAACCATGAGTAATCAGTCACAAACTATCCAGCCGTATCCCGTTGTACAATTAAACCTGTTCGATACCGATGGCAATCTGCTCGCTTATCGGCAGTTTCAACCGCAAGAATATCTTGATGAAAGCATTAATTTAGCGCAGGGAATGACGCCGAAGCTTCCGGTCCATTTCGTACTCGAAGTCCTCGATTCCGCAGCCGGGGCAGTCAGTTTCGAGTTCGAGTTTCATTAATTGTAGCAAGCAATTTTCATTTGCCGAAATGAGTAAATTATTTTTACAAGAATCCGCTTTCCTCAAGGAATAATCCCGGCTATTATTTCGGTGCCACTATAACCGCCCGGATATTATTAGAAGCGGTAGGTAAGGATGATAACTAATCTCCACAAACCGGTTGTTGATGTAATTCTTGCGTTACGGAACCTGATTGCCTGCATACCTTGCCCGGTAATATTCGGTTTAGTGCCAGGCACAGGAATTTTTTGCATCTGGAATCGATTTAAGACAAATTCCCTGATTGGGTTGGACAAGGGTTGTTGATAACCAAAGGGCGCAAACAAAGCTGATTTCTGGGTTATTTAATTCTATTGCTGATTAGAATCTGGCTGTATGACAACGACAAAGAAAAATATTCACATAAGCAAGACTGACTGCCTGAGTGAAAATGTTAGAGTGGCTATGGAGAAATATTTCGCGGATTTAGACGGCCACCAAACTAGCGATCTTTATGAACTGGTTATCTCACAAGTCGAAAAACCGCTGTTCGAGGTTGTCATTCAACACACCCGTGGCAATATGCGACGGGCATCGGAACTTCTGGGTTTAAACAGGGGAACCTTGCGTAATCGCTTGATCAAATACGGATTGGATACTTAACCTGTCAAAACAATAAAACCTCAGAGTAGACAAATGCCGCAGGTCAAACAAGCCCTGGTCAGCGTCTCGGATAAGACCGGCGTAGTTGAGTTTTGCCAAGCACTGCGTGATTTAGATATTAAAATTCTGTCCACCGGCGGTACTGCGCGCTTACTGAAGGAACATAGCGTGCAGGCGACGGAGGTTTCCGACTACACGGGCTTTCCGGAAATCATGGATGGACGGGTCAAGACCTTGCATCCAAAAGTGCATGGTGCCTTATTGGGACGCCGGGGCACGGATGACGCTGTCATGCGGACACATGGTATTACGCCCATAGATCTGGTCGTGGTGAATCTCTATCCATTCGAGGCCACTGTCAAACGCCCCGGTTGCACTTTGGCGGAGGCGATTGAAAACATAGATATCGGTGGCCCCGCGATGTTGCGTTCGGCGGCGAAAAATCATGCCTACGTCGGCGTGGTTATTGACAACACGGATTATGGCAAGGTCATTAGTGAACTAAAGCAGAACCGGAACCAGCTTTCGGATGACACCAGGTTCTACCTGGCGCGGAAGGTGTTCGCGCACACGACCAATTATGACGCCATGGTGTCGAATTATCTGGGCGGTATTACCATGGCAGCATCCCGGTCGAATTATCCCGACATTTACACCATGCAATTCCGGAAATTACAGGAATTGCGTTATGGTGAAAACCCGCATCAGACCGCGGCGTTTTACACCCAGGCGGACGCTCCGCCCGGTACGCTGGCTAATGCCAGGCAATTGCAGGGCAAGGAACTGTCCTATAACAATATCGCCGATACCGACAGCGCCCTGGAATGCGTGTTGTCGTTCGCGGATCCGGCCTGTGTCATCGTCAAACATGCCAATCCCTGTGGCGTGGCACAGGGAGCCAATATCCTGGAGGCATATACCAAGGCCTATGCCACTGACCCGACTTCAGCCTTTGGCGGTATTATCGCCTTTAACCGCGACCTGGATGTGGCTACGGCCAGGGCGATTATTGAGCGGCAGTTCGTGGAAGTGATCATCGCGCCGGCTATAGACAGCGCGGCGTTGCAGGTTACGGCGCAAAAGGAGGGGATCCGGATTTTGTCCGTCGGTACGCGTAGTGCCGCCATCCAGCAACTGGAGTTGAAGCGCGTCAGCGGCGGGCTTCTGATTCAGGATGCCGATAACGCCGTAGTTGGCGCAGAAAATCTGAAGGTCGTGAGCAAGCGCCGGCCGAGTCCCCAGGAAATCAACGACATGCTGTTTGCGTGGCGTGTTGTCAAGTTCGTGAAATCCAATGCCATTGTTTACGTCCGTGATAACCGTACTATCGGTATTGGCGCCGGCCAGATGAGCCGTGTCTACAGCGCCCGCATCGCGGCCATCAAGGCTGCCGATGAGGGTTTGCCAGTGCCGGGCTCGGTCATGGCCTCTGATGCCTTTTTTCCATTCCGGGACGGTATCGATGCCGCGGCCGCCGCCGGTGTGACGGCCGTGATAGAACCTGGCGGCTCGATGCGTGATGAGGAAGTGATAGCCGCCGCCGATGAACATGATATGGCCATGGTGTTCACGGGGATCAGACATTTCAGACATTAACTTCCATTAGCATGAAAGTACTAATCGTCGGTGGTGGTGGCCGTGAGCATGCCTTGGCCTGGAAGGCCGCGCAATCCAGGGATGTGGAAACGGTTTATGTTGCGCCGGGTAACGCCGGCACAGCGCTCGAACCCGGTGTCGAGAACGTCGCTATCGATGCAGTCGATATCGAAGCCCTGCAGCGATTCGCCCTGGATTATGATATCGGACTCACCATCATTGGACCGGAGGCTCCGTTAGTAAAGGGTATCGTTGACAGTTTCGCCGCTGTCGGTCTGGCTTGTTTCGGTCCACGCCAGAACGCCGCCATACTGGAAGGATCCAAGGCGTTTACCAAGGATTTCCTGCAGCGGCACGCTATTCCCACCGCCGATTATGCAACATTCACTGATTTGAAAGAGGCGGTGGCTTATATCCGTGAGCGGGGCGCGCCGATCGTGATTAAAGCCGATGGCCTTACTGCCGGCAAAGGTGTCACAGTGGCCCAGACTGAAGCTGAGGCCATCGAGACGGTAACCGGCATGTTATCGGGCAACAGTTTCGGAAATGCCGGCCAGCGGGTCGTCATCGAGCAGTTTTTGTCCGGCGAAGAAGCCAGTTTTATCGTCATGTGCGATGGTGAGCACATCCTGCCGCTCGCCAGTTCCCAGGATCATAAGGCACGTGATAACGGTGACCAGGGACCGAATACCGGCGGAATGGGCGCCTATTCCCCGGCGCCGGTGGTGACGGCAGCCATTCACGATCGGATTATGCGCGAAGTGATCGTGCCGACTGTCGATGGCATGCGCGCGGAAGGCCGGCCCTATACCGGATTTCTTTATGCCGGCGTGATGATCACGCCGACTGGAGAGGTGCAGACGTTGGAATTCAACTGCCGCTTCGGCGACCCGGAAACACAGCCTATCCTGATGCGTTTGAAAAGCGATCTGGTTGCTATGTGCCTTGCGGCCGTGCATGGTGACCTGGATCGGGTGAATGTCGAATGGGACGATCAGGTGGCGCTGGGCGTGGTCCTGGCCTCGGCTGGCTACCCGAACAGCGCCAGCAAAAACGATATCATCTACGGCCTCGATGACAAGTTTGAAGACTGGAGCAAGGTGTTCCATGCTGGTACCATCAGAAATAATGGCAGCATAGTCACGGCAGGAGGTCGAGTCATGTGTGTTGTGGCACTGGGCGAATCTGTTTCCATCGCGCAACGCCGGGCTTATGCCGCAGTTGAAAAGATCAATTGGCGTGGCATGTTTTATCGTGACGATATTGGTTATCGGGCCGTGGCCAGAGAGAGAGCGGATTGATCTGAGATAATGGATTGTTGAATTTCAATGGCTTTTGGATCCGGCAAACAATAAATTTACCCTGTGAAGAAAAAACCGCTAATACAGCGCGATTTTCCCAGTATCCGATCATTTACCAGGTTCCTTGATCGAATCAAGGAACAGTACGAGTTGGAGGCCAAACCCAAACAAAGCCTGCAACGCCGTTATTACGATACTTTCGATTGGCGCTTATATCGTAACGGTTATGTGTTTGAGACCAATAATGTGGAGCCTCTGACTGGTCAGCTGCGCACATTGGGTGGGCGCGGCGATCAAATCACCACGATCTTGAAGCAGGAGCCGGATTTCGCCCGGAATTTCGAGCAGTCAAAGCTGCGCGAATTTCTGACGAAATTTCTGGCCGCGCGCCGGTTATTGTGTCAGGCTGAAGCACGGGTCAACGTCGAATTATTCGAAGTCATGGATAGCGGCGGTAAAGTGTTGCTACGCATGGAACTGGAAAAATTCCAGCGTCCGGATCGCATGGGTCGTCATCGCAGCATCCTGGTGAACTGCAGATTCAATCCATTGCGGGGCTATCACAATGTCTGCAGCCAATTGCTTGATTTAATCGACGCCGACATCGGCCGGACAGATATTAACGGGGATCCCTTGCTGGTGATACTGTCCGCGGATAAAAAACTGCCTGGTGGGTACACCAGCAAATTTAATCTGACTTTCAATCCGGATATGAGCATCGGTCAGGTATTGGCACAAACCCTGCTGTTTCATATTGATGTCATGGTAAGAAACCTGCCAGGAATCCGGGATGACCTGGATGCGGAATTTTTGCATGACCTGCGCATCGCCAACCGCCGCAGCCGTACTCTGGTAACACAAATCAAACAGGTGCTGCCGCCGGTTAAAGAGAAATATTACCGGGAAATATTTTCCTGGCTTAGCAATGCAACCAGCGAACACCGGGATCTGGATGTTTTTTTGCTGGATATTCCCAGGCATCTGGCCATGTTGCCGGTAACTATGCGGAACGATCTGGAACCGTTGCGGGTGGCACTAGCGGAGCAAAGGGACAGGGTGCATACGCGGTTGGTACAGTTGTTCGATTCTGAAAAATTCCGCGGCTTTGCCAGTGAAAGCCGGGCTTATCTGACCGCTGGTTTGCGGGATCATTTTCAAACGGCGACCGGGTCGCGACCGGCGCTGGTTATCGCTAATCAGGTTATCTGGCGCGTTTATCAAAAAATGTTGAAGCAGGGGGATCTCGTCAGCCGCAGCGGTGACCGGGAAGCCTTGCATGAACTGCGTAAAACCGCCAAAAAGCTCCGCTATCTGCTGGAAACATTCCGTTCCCTGTATCCGCAGCAGGACATCGAAAACGTGATTATGCATTGCCGCAAGTTGCAGAATATACTTGGCCAGATTGTCGACTTTCACGTACAACAGAGATATTTGCAGGGACTGGCGGGTAATGCGGAGAACGCAGCTGCTTTCCCGGAAGCGACGGTTGCCTGTATCCGTTATCTGATCGATGCCTATAATCAACTGGAAGGGGAGGCGTATGCGAAATTCGCAGGGAGGTTTGCGCATTTCTCGGAACCCGGCACACGCGAACAGTTCAAAGCGCTGTTAAGGTCAGTGGCTGAATATGCGGGTGCTGGCAACCTATAATATCAAGGGCGGCGTGGGCAAAACTACGTCCGCCGTCAATCTTGCTTATGCCGCCTCTCGCGAGGGCCAGCGGGTGCTGGTCTGGGATCTGGATGCGCAGGGGGCGGCCAGTTTCTATTTCCGGGTCAAGCCGAAAATTAAAGGCGGCTTTAAAAAGCTGCTCAATTACAAGCGCACACTTGCGGACGCCATCAAGGAAACCAATTATCCGAATATTGATCTGGTCCCGGCCGATTTCAAGAATCGCAACCTTGATGTCATGTTGGCGGACAGCGAGCATTCACAACAGCACTTGGCGGAAATGCTGGGAACTGTCTCTGATGAATATGATTTTGTATTTCTTGACTGTCCGCCCAGCCTGTCCCTGACTGCGGAGAATGTATTCCTGGCCGCGGATAGTTTGCTGGTTCCCCTGATCCCGACTTATCTGTCCATCCGGGCCTATAAACAGTTGCAGGCTTATCAGCAAG